>CAIRAO010000380.1 GCA_903876625.1 uncultured Gallionellaceae bacterium
GCGTTCATAAATTCTGATATTTCGTTCATATTCTATTCCCGAATCCTCTATTTAACAGTATTACAATTAATTTGATATTCATTTCATATCCGGCTAAATCTTAACTCTGCATTGATCAGTAAATTAGATCTCATTAGAAAAAGTCTTCATCAATAGACTTGCCGGGCAATAATAAAATAGCCAAAAAAAATACTGCTGCAGATAACCAAAGCACAAAAATCAAAAAATTCATAATTTAATCTCTATTCTAGAAATCAAAATGTTGTTAATTGAAAGCAATTAAGTCAACTCAACTTCATCGAATGGTCAAATTCTTCGCTGAGTTGTTCTATGCTGAAATCAAAAAAATATTTACTACAAAAAAATAGTTACCAACCTGACACATTCCTATAAAAAGGAATACCAACATTTCAATGTATGTATAGTACTAGACTTACTTGGAAAAGTTACCGGATATAAATCCTAAAATATCTAGGACTTAACTCCTGATTTTTACTTTTTGAATATTTGAACTTATACTGATCAAACAGAATTTAGCTATGGACTGTCATTTGAATTGATTGAACCAAGACGAATGATCGAATTTACTATAGAACAGAAGATTTATTTAGAACAAGGTAACAAATTTATTTCGATTGATATATGTAACCAACCAGGCTCCAATGGTTAAAGTCCAACAAATGATCTTTATATAAAGCGAAGTAAAAATTAACATGTTCAGTTGTAAAATCACTGTAAATGCCGTGATATTAAAAGCAATCATCGCGTAAACAATAAACAACGGCAGCCTGAACATAGCAACTCCTTTTATATGGATTTTTCGATTCTTGATATTTTAGCTTTTTTGCAACGACGATATTCAATTAAATAAGTTAACTGTAGATACACTATCAAAGTTTGAGTCAGCCATTTACTGATGTTTCAATTTCAAAACCTCCGCACTCGCTTTGCTCCTTTGGACACATAACTGCCAGTCTTTACTTGACGAATTTGTTGGGTCTTGCTGTAAGTAACATTCACACTTACAAGCTGCAGCGCGTGAGCATCCCTCAAGGCTTCCTTCCTTGCAGGAGGATTGCTGTTCTGAGCATTGCGTGTTGCAAACTCGACCCATTAGTTGAGTTTTTAGTTGTTCTTCGGGTGTTATCTGGACCAAGGCTGGTTGCTGAGTCATGATTCCCCAAGCCAGCAATGCGCATCCGAATATAAAAAATGCACCAACCAGCCAATTAAAACGGGAAAATACCTCACTTAATTTTTCTCGCCAAGTTGTTTTTCCACCCGTTTCGCCAAGTTCAAATTTTAGCAACCCTGACAATCCTGATTTTGCCTGCAACCTGTTACAGGCGTCTATGCACTCTCCGCAATCTGTACAAATATCATAAATTTTGATGTCGGTTGGATTTATGTTGGTACTACAGGTTGTCGAGCAATAATTGCACTTGGCGCAAGAGGAAGAGCGAGTAGTATCGTAGGTGACATGCAATGCATCGCGAGTTTTAAACATGCGCTGTCCAATGCGATACAGGCAGCCATAATCGCATAAAAAATAACGTATCACTGCGATGTCGATAAAAATCAGAAAGACGGTAAAGTAATACAGGCGTTGCATGAATTCTGATAGTTTTGCATTAGAATTTAAATTGAAGATCGCCCAAACTTCTTTTGCAGGAAAAAAATATAAAAACGGGATAAATGCAAGTACAAGTGAAACCACCAGGAACGCGAAACCAAGCAGTAGCCAATTAACAAACTTATTCTTGGCTTCAGCCACTTTCATACCCTCACCCTCTACACTTACGTCCGCACGCTTACCCAAAAGTTTGTAAGTTAGATTGTTCGCCCATTCCGAGAATAAATTCTGAGGACAAGCCCAGCCACACCATACTGGCCCGATTGTCATGTAAGTGATAATCGGCAAAGTTGCAAAGATAATCGCCAGGCCGAATACGAATAAGAAATTAGACCACCAAATTTGATGATCTAATATAAAGAAGCTGGCAGTTACCAGATCAATCCGGAACAACCCAATAGCCGGAATAAGCCCAATCAGCAGGAGCACTGAAAGCTGGGTGATTCTTCGTTTCCGGCGGTATTGTGGCAATGCCATTACAATCCTTTAGCAATCGCTTTTGTATCTAAATTTGATATGCAGAAGAATGCTTGCATATCATTAATTTATTAATTGCTTATATACTATACCTTTCTAGTTATCTCTAGCAAGCATCTTAAGAGTTTGTTCGCCTACTTGACATTCTGTACCGATCGATCTAGTATTGGCGCATTCTGTACTGATCGGTTTAATATTAATTATGGCAAGGACTTTGGAATTCAATCAATCTGAGGCGTTGAACAAAGCCATTGCGCTGTTCTGGTGCAAAGGCTACCAAGCGGCTTCGCTTTCACAACTCTTGCAGGCAATGGAAATTGGTCGCAGCAGTTTCTATGCAACGTTTGGTGACAAACGCAGTCTCTATCTAGAATGCTTAGGCATCTTCGGCAAACGCACCAAGGACATTCTGCTGCGGGCGCGCAAAGACAATGCTCCTTTGGACGCGCTGCGGTTCTTCTTTGAGCATACAGCTACTGCACAAC
>CAIRAO010000381.1 GCA_903876625.1 uncultured Gallionellaceae bacterium
CGGTGATAATCTGGTTTTCGTCTTGGGGTGGAGTGATAGATTCAGTGGTCATGGTGCTTGGCTATATTTATTAAGTTAGTTATCGGGCGGCATTTCCGCAGGCGCAAGATTGTGTCACGAATGACCTGTTTGGCGCAATTTAGGTTTTGAGTGCCGAGCCTTCACTGTCGGCGATATACCGGCAGCCTTTGCACGTTTTTTCAGCCGGTCTGTTCCTCAACGTCATTACTGCCATTTATTATGTCTAACTTAATAATTGCTCGAGTCTTCAAGTATATAAGATATTTTTAGCCTCATTCACTATCCAGATTGATCTGCGTCAAAAGATTAAACAATGGGCGGTTGATATAAAAATTCGTGCGCCCGATTTTCTTCTTTTCTACAAAGCCATTTGCCACCAGCGTATCCAGGTGTTTTGCCGCCGTAATACGCGACACTCCCAGGTCTTTCTCGATGAACTCGATTTTGGTATAGGGATAGCGGAACAAATTATTCAGCAACTCCTGACTATATATTTTGGGCAACTCACCGCGCAGCCGGTGCTTTGTTGCCTGCATCAGCTCGCGCAAATTCTTGATCAGCCGGATCTCGCTCTTGGCGGTAATCGCCACGCCTTTCACGATGTAAACGCACCAGCCCACCCAATCACCGGTCTCCCGCGTTGATTGCAGCAGTTGATAATACTGGTTCTTACTCGAAGTAATATAGCGGCTTAAATACAGCACGGGCAAATCCAGTAGTCCCTCACGCTGCAACATCAACAAATTCAAAATGCGCCCGGTGCGGCCATTGCCATCGTAAAACGGATGAATACTCTCGAACTGATGATGCGCAATCGCCATGCGCAACAAAGGATCGAGATCGTCATCTGCATGAATAAAGTCCACCAAATCCGTCATCAACTTGGCTATCAGCTCCGCGTCTTGCGGTGGTTCGTACACCATCACCCCCGTCGTTTGATTCTTCAATACCGTTCCCGGCACTTTTCTGAAACCGGCGTTGTTCTGCTCGACCTCTTCCTGCACACTCAGGATGGTGCTCATGCGAATCAAACCGGAATTCATTACATCGGTAAATCCCACCTTCAAGGCGGCGATGTAATTTTGCACCTCCTTGGCCGCAGGCGAAGCCGAGCTGCTTTGGTCATAGGCGTACAGTTCATCATGCGTGGTGATAATGTTCTCTATTTCGGAACTGTCTTTCGCCTCCTGAATGGCAAGCGTATCCACCAAGATAGCGCGGTTAGGCAGCGACTCGCACAAGCCCTTAAGCTCAGCCAAATATCGGTGTGCCTCGGTTAAGCTTTGCCATACAGCCTTAACTTCCAGACTGACGGAACTGGGAATATTCAGTTCGTTCATGCGCTCCCCTGCAAAATCATGATAAGAAACCGTGAATATCTTAACACGTCAAAACTGATGTGTATCAATAAATGGCTTTTTATTATCACGTTGCAAAGCATATGTACAAGAAAGTGCCATTTTTAGTCATATCGGCGCGACTGGCTTAAAAAGTCACTCAACCGGTATCTGCTTGTTAACAGTTGTGAGTCGGTTACAATTTGTAACCGACTCACAACTCCCACGCGCTAGAATGACCGCCATCCCCCGGCCAGTCGCCGAACCTTCAGGGTTACCTCATGCTTGAAGAACGTTTAGTAAAAATCGAGACAAAAATCACCTTCCAGGAAGACCTGATTGAGGAACTGAACAAAACGGTCTATCAGCAGCAAATAAAGCTGGGCCGTCTTGAAGCGGTTTGTGAATCGCTGGTAAGACACATCGAATCACTTGAAGAAGCCGGGGGTGAGGGTAAACATGTGAACGAAAGGCCGCCGCATTATTAGGGGTCGGTCCCGCCGCCAGACTGATTCCTATCCTGTTTCCGCAACTCTGCCTCAGCAAGCCACTCAGCCCGCCCGTATACATACGCGGGGAATTCATGGGACATGGTTGTCTCGCCTTTAAGCAATCGCTTGGCAAACCCTGCCAACGCCCGGACTTCAGCATCGGTGCGGACATCAACAGGAATGCGGAGCTCAACGCCGCTACACCAAGCCAATCTCTTGACCGAAATAGACGGGCGAACTACCAAGTCTATGCCTTCCGATTCCATGCGTGATTCGATTGCTCGGAGTTTCGCGTAGTAGACCTGCCGTGTGTCCGGCGTGGGCTGACAAAGATAGGACACAACCTTCTTGCGCGAGCGCCCCACCTTCTTCCATTGCTTCTCGCTGGCGGCCAACATATCGGATGATCGTGCTGGTGGATCACCGGCTTCTTTCAACGCTAACTCGTTGATGGCGTCTGCATACTCCATGCGCGGATGCACCCACCACACCATGATGCGACGCCCATTCAAGATGAACCCGATGTCATCCCACCATGACAAATTTCTGGTTTTAGGATAAAGATGGGGGATAAAGAAACCATCCTCCAGACGCCACGGATGATGCCGATGATATTGGCGCATCAGGCGACGGAGTCGTTCCTGGTTTGGATTTTTCATGATTAATCTTCGTTCTTCTTGAGCTTCTTTGGTCTCGCATCTGTCAGTTGTTTGAAATTTCCAGTCGAGATCACCGGCTTGCCGGTCTGTTGCTCAATATCCTTGCGCGTTCTGCCCGCAACCTCACCGCCGTCCTTTGCATCTTTCGTGAGCGGTTCCATCCCCTGAGAATCCCGATCCCGGTGCAGCTCCGTGGTGGTCGCCTCGGCCAGCATGGTGAGAATAAGCTCGATGTCAGTCATGTGGTCGCGCAGATTCTCCCGAACCAAAGATTTCACCTGTTTGTATTCGTCCACCTTGAGGTCAAATGCGCCATGCATGATTTCATTGGTCAGAATCGCGAACTCTTTGCTGGATGCCGCACCACGATCTTTCCATTCATCGGTTAAGTCTTGTCGTACCGCGATACCGCGCAAGCGTTTGTCGATCCATTCTTTCGGGTAGCCCTTCTTTTCATACAAATCCTGCATGCGCCCCATTGCCAACTCGGGGTTTTCGATCTCGTCGAGACGCTCCTTGCCAACCTTGGCAAGCCAGCGCTTGAGCGGCTCAAGCTTAGGCGAAGGAATGGACTGAATGATGCGGAATAAGGTTTCGGTATTGGCACAGTCAGTTAATCGCTGCTTCCCATCCGGAGCAGCCATTTTCAACTGTCCGATTTTTTCGGACACTTCAATATAACCTTCGACCGTAAGCTTTTTCTTCAGATCATTCCAGTACTTGCGGGGTCGGTCACCGCCAACCAGAACTTCAACCACGTCGATGATCGAGAACCACCACTCATCCTCATGGAACACCTTGCGTATCTGTTTTCCATCAAACACTGAAAGTTTGGAAGCTTCGTCGGCGTTCATGTTGGTTTACTCCCTTTGTTTAAGACGTAATGCGGGCAACCAGCACCTAAATGTATCCGTGGTTCAACATGCAAAACGACAAGCACATCCTATAGAACGAACGTTCTTTTGTCAATTAACGAATATCTAAATTTTGACAGATTCCAATGCACGAACAACGCGATTTGCGACGACCGACGATTTGCTCAACTGGTGCTGCCAAATGCGCACAACCTTCCATCCTTCCCGGCGCAACTCGCGGCTTACACGCCTGTCGCGTTTCCGGTTGTTGCCGATTTTGGTATCCCAAAATTCCTGATTGCTACCCGGACGTTTGTAGCACTTTGGGCAACCGTGCCAGAAACACCCGTCCACAAAAATGACAACCCGCTCACGTCTAAAAGTGAAATCCGGCTTGCCAAACAGCGGCTGGTTGCGCCGCCAGCCGGTAATATGGAACTCGCGAAAAACTTCAATCAGGCGCAACTCTGTCGCTTTGTTTCCGCGCGAGCGGATCAGAGACATTACTTCCGATCTCTTCTGCTTGTTCCAAATGTCTGCCATCGTTCTATGTTAACAAAGCATGCCGCGTGGGCAAATAATCCCAGTTCGTTGCCGTCAGCAAGTCGGTACTGCAGGTCGGATATTTCC
>CAIRAO010000382.1 GCA_903876625.1 uncultured Gallionellaceae bacterium
CGTAATGTCCTATTAACCAACATTGAGCCTGCTGGTAACTACGCGCTTAAGCTTGTATTCGATGACGGTCATGATAGCGGCCTTTATACGTGGGAATACTTGTACGAACTTGGAAAGTATCAAGATGCCATGTGGCATGACTATTTGGGCAAGATGGAAGCGGCGGGTGAAAATCGCGATTAATTATTTCGTAACTTCTGCTTAAGAATAATTTTAGAATTACATGGATTCCTGTCTTCGCAGGAATGACGAATTATTCTCTCGATTATTTGAGCTCCTACAGAAACGCTGTTTATTGATAGGTATAAGATTATGAGCAAAACAACTCATTTTGGTTTTCAAACTGTCGCTGAAGAAGAAAAAGCTAAGCACGTCGCAAGCGTGTTCACTTCTGTGGCTAGCAAGTACGACATCATGAATGACCTGATGTCGGTCGGACTGCATCGTGTTTGGAAACGTTTTGCGGTTGGGTTGGCTAATGTGCATGAAGGAAATCGTGTGCTCGATGTGGCTGGTGGGTCCGCCGATTTATCGCGTTTGTTCTTGAAGGCTGTTGGCACCAGTGGCCAAGTGGTGCTCACCGATATCAACAATGCCATGCTACGAGTTGGACGAGATCGATTGATCGATGAAGGTATCACTACCCCTACTACTCAATGCGATGCTGAGCATTTACCATTTCCAGATAATTATTTTGATTGTGTCAGCATTGCCTTTGGGCTGAGAAACGTTACCCACAAAGAATCTGCGTTGCGCGAGATGCATCGCGTACTCAAACCGGGGGGTCGTGTGATCGTTCTGGAATTTTCTAAAGTCGCCAAGCCGCTGGAAAAGATCTACGACCTGTATTCTTTTAAGTTGCTTCCCAAGATGGGCGAGCTCATCGCCGATGATGCCGATAGCTATCGCTACCTTGCTGAATCTATCCGTATGCATCCGGGTCAGAAAGAATTGAAACAGATGATGATCGATTCGGGCTTGGAGCGCGTTGAATATTTCAATATGACTGGCGGTGTGGTTGCAATACATCGTGGTTACAAGCTTTAATCCTTTTCTGAGTCGATATTTCTAATTATTTTGGTGTTTTAATGAGCGCTTTACCTAATTGTCTGTTGTGCAATTCTGAATTCACTTATGAGGACGGCAGCAATTATGTTTGCCCTGAATGCGCATATGAATGGCCTAAAAATGAACCTGCCAATGTGGACGATCAAAAACAAGTTATCCGCGACTCGGTGGGTAATGTCCTTGCCGATGGAGATTCCATCACGGTGATCAAAGACTTAAAGGTTAAGGGTTCTTCGGCGGTTGTCAAGGTGGGCACCAAGGTTAAGAATATTCGTTTGGTTGAGGGCGACCATGATATTGATTGCAAGATCGATGGTATTGGCGCGATGTCTTTAAAATCTGAATTTGTGAGAAAAGTGTGATGCGCTATCTTCTTATTGCTTTGGCATTGGTTGCTAATTTTTCGGTTGCTGAGACGTTGCCTCGTCCGGACCATATTGTGATCGTGATCGAAGAGAACCATGCTTTCCAGCAGATCATTGGCAACAAAGACGCACCCTATCTCAATACCCTTGCCAATCGTGGCGTATTGTTCACCAATTCTTTTGGCGTTACCCACCCGAGCCAGCCAAACTATATCGCGCTGTTCTCCGGTAGCACACACGATGTCACCAATGATGATTGTCTGACGGAATTGAGCGGCGATAATTTGGCCAGCATTTTACAAGCTAAAAGTTATACCTTCAGCATCTTTTCAGTTCTATTGCCACAACCTGGTTTCTTGGGCTGTGCGGATGGTGCATATAGACGCAAACATAATCCGCTTTCAAATTGGAAGTCGCTTGCTGCTTTTAACCAACCCTTTTCTGCCTTCCCTCAAGATTTCACTAAATTGCCAACGGTGGCTTTCGTCGTACCTGATCAAAATAACGATATGCACGACGGCTCCATCAATCAGGCCGATACTTGGCTTTCACAAAATATCGAGCAATATGCTCAGTGGTCACTATCGCACAATAGTTTGTTGATTGTGACTTGGGATGAAGATAACGGTGCGTTTGATAATAAGATAACCACCATTTTTGTTGGCTCAGTAGTTAAGCCAGCTCGGTCTGCTCAGCATATAAACCATTATTCTCTTCTGCATACTTTCTCTGATATGTATGGTTTGCCCTATTTGGGTCACAGCGTTGATCAAAAATCCATTGGTGGCATTTGGATTACGCCCGAACCTACCCGTTAGATTTTGTTACCACGAGCTTTATTTGTTTGACACTTCTGCTTACCTGCCTCCGACTGGTGATCTCGAATTAATCTATTCCGATGATTCATTGTTGGTGGTAAATAAACCTGCTGGGTTGCTCGCTGTGCCGGGGCGTGGAACTGACAAGCAAGATAGTCTGTCTACGCGTCTTCAGTTTGTCTTTCCAGATGCGCTGGTTGTGCACCGGTTAGATATGGCGACCTCGGGTTTGATGGTTTTTGCTCGCGGGCCGGAAATTCAACGCCGCCTATCTTCGGCTTTTAGCGAACGTACTGTTGAGAAACGCTATAAAGCTATCGTAATAGGTAAGTTGGAACCTGAATCAGGTGAGGTAAGCCTACCCATCGCGGTTGATTGGCCAAACCGACCTTTGAGCAAAATCGATGTAGTTTCAGGCAAGCCGTCTCTTACACGCTATCGCACGTTAGACTTTAACGGTGATAACACGTGCGTCGAATTAGAACCCACTACGGGCCGTACACATCAATTGCGTCTCCACATGGCTGCAATCTGCCATCCCATTTTAGGAGATGCATTCTATGGCGATGCTACCAACTCACCGAGATTAATGCTGCACTCCACTTCTTTAAGGTTTATTCACCCTTTAACTGGTGAACAGTTGAACTTTACTTGCGATTCTTTGTTCTAAGCAAGGTATTGAATTTTATAAATCTGTCACAATTTAGTGAAAGCGAATTGATATACTCGCGAACGCTTTTAATCTAATTTTAAGGAATTACATGAAACGTTTTTTGTTGCTTTTAACCATCGTTATTTCTTGTATTTCTCTGCTCGCTGCAACGGCTGAAGCCAAACGCCTAGGTGGCGGTAGCAGCATCGGTAAACAGCGTACTATGTCTCCTCAACAAACCGCTACTCCTCCTTCAGCGGCACCTTCTGCAGCACCAAGCCCTGTGCCGGCTGCGCCTCAGCCAGCGGGTAACAGATGGCTTGGCCCTCTTGCTGGTCTAGCAATTGGCGCCGGTCTCGGCGCACTATTCGCGGGTGCGTTCGGCGGCTTGGGTGGAATGGGCGGTGCGATGGGCGGTATATTGATGGCCGTGGTTGCGGGTGTGGCGATCATGTTCTTGATCTCAATGTTCCGTAAAAAAGTTCAGCCTAATTTGCATTACGCTGGATCTGGCGGTCCTTATGCTACTCAACCTACGTATTCTTCACAACCTTCAGTTGCTTCTTCTGCTCCAGCTTCGGCTGTTGGAGTAGCCCGCAATATACCGGCAGATTTCCCAGTTGATGCCTTTTTGCGTAGTGCCAAGACTTCGTTCATTCGCTTGCAAGCCGCCAACGATCGCAAGGACCTAGACGATATTCGTGAATACACGACTCCTGAGATGTTTGCTGAGATCTCGATGCAAATTCGCGAACGAGATAACACACCTCAAAAGACAGATGTTGACACTTTGAATGCCGATCTGCTTGAGGTCGTCACCGAGAACGATCTTGCGATCGCGAGCGTGCGTATGTTTGGCCAATTGCGCGAGAACAATGGCGCACCGGATATCTTCAACGAAGTCTGGCATGTGCAGAAGAATCTGAAGGATGAGAAAGCTGTCTGGTTATTGAGCGGCATTCAACAGATCTCTTAAATTTGTTTGTGATTTTATGATGACGGCGCGCCTCGGGTGCGCCGTTTTCTTTTGTCCCAAGCAAATAACTTGTTATACCAAAGTTCAACGCTTGGTACAATTGACTTTCTTTAGCAATCTGTTGTTTAGTGGATTTATTATTTCATGCGCATATTTCGTTTTTTTAGGATTATATTTATCGTTCTGCGCTTTGGCTTGGACGATTTTCTGCTAGCTCATGAAAGTACGCGTTGGCTGCAAACGCCGCTCAACATTGTTTTGTTTTTCCGCGATACCTCTGCGCCCCGCGCGCAGCGTTTGCGTCTTGCTTTGGAATCGTTAGGCCCGATCTTTGTTAAATTTGGTCAGATGCTTTCAACCCGCCGCGACCTTATTCCAACTGACCTCGCAGATGAGTTGGCAAAATTGCAGGATCAGGTTCCGCCCTTTCCTTCTGATCAAGCTCTCGCCGTTTTAGAGAAGACATTTAATAAGAAAGTATCTGAAGTATTTTTAAGCTTTGATGAGATCCCTATCGCCAGTGCTTCTGTTGCGCAGGTGCATTTTGCTGTTTTGCCTGATGGTCGTGAAGTTGCTGTAAAGATCTTGCGCCCCGGAATTATTCATGTTATTGAACATGATCTCGCCTTGCTCGGTATATGTGCTGGGTTGATGGAACGTTTGTGGGCTGATGGAAAACGCTTAAAGCCTAAGCTGGTTGTTGCTGAGTTTGAAAAGTATCTGCATGACGAGCTTGATCTAATGCGTGAGGCGGCATGTGCCAGCCAGCTCAAACGGAACTTCGCTGATGCTAAACTTCTTCTAGTTCCGGAAATGTATTGGGACTGGTGCGATACGAATGTCATCGTGATGGAGCGCATGCATGGCATTCCGATCAGTCAGATCGATGCACTAAAAGCTGCCAACATTAATGTCTCCAAACTTGCCTCGGATGGTGTTTCGATATTTTATATGCAAGTCTTTCGGGATGGATTTTTTCATGCCGATATGCACCCCGGTAATATCCAGGTCGCTACGGATGGTCGCTACATTGCGCTTGATTTCGGCATCATGGGATCGCTTAATGATACTGATAAGAATTATCTTGCTCAGAATTTCATCGCATTTTTTAATCGTGACTATAAGCGTGTAGCGGAAGTACATATTGAGTCTGGCTGGGTTCCTGCTAAGACGCGTGTTGACGAATTGGAAGCGGCTATTCGCGCTGTATGTGAACCAATCTTTGATCGTCCATTACGAGAAGTCTCTTTCGGTAGGGTATTGCTGCGTTTATTTCAAACTTCACGACGTTTTGGTGTGGAGATTCAACCTCAACTGGTATTGCTCCAAAAGACTTTACTTAATATCGAAGGCCTCGGATTACAACTCGATCCGGAGCTTGATCTATGGAAGACGGCGAAACCCTGGTTAGAACGTTGGATGAGTGAACAAGTTGGCTGGCGTGGTTTCGTTAAATCACTTAAGGCGGAAGCACCAAGTTACGCTACTTTGCTGCCGCAACTGCCGCGTTTATTGCATGCACGTCTTAACGAAAACGCCACTGCTAAATTGGAGGCAGTAATTTCAAAATTAACCTCTCAGCAGAAGAAGCGGAATTTTTGGTTGATGATCATTGCAACGGCCTCTGTTGTTTCTACCTTCTGGTTTGTCTATAACTTCGGCAACTTCTAGTTATCAAAAAATCCGCTTTTCACGAGTTCAATCGTTAATGCCTTGTAGTCTGCTGCACCGGGTGTATGGGGTGCAAATGCAAAGACGTCCAGACCGTGCATTGGGCTGGCTGCAAGCGCTACGTTTTCTCCGATACGCGTGCTGCACACGAGTGAGCCGTATCTTTCTTTGAGTTTGTCGTAAATGTCGAAAGATAGTTTACGGCGGGAATCAAAGCGCGTAACCACGATGCGGCGTTCGAATGTTCGTTGTAGTTTTTTCTCAAGGACGTTCAATGCGGCATCCAGGCGATGCACACCTTGTTGAGATAAATAATCTGCTGAAACCGGAATCAATACTCTGTCTGCTGCAATCAATGCATTGAGCGTAAGCACGCCCAACATCGGGCAGCAATCAATGAGTATGGGTGCGCCTGTTAGTGCTAACTCTTCACTCAGACCTTGTTTTAGTAACTTGGCAGCATTCGGGTCTTTTCCGTAAAGGACATCTATTTTTGAGAGTTCTATCGAGGCGGGAATGATCTGCCATCCGGCTGGGGTATCGTGAAGCAGGCTCGCCAATGGTTTTTGTTGGTTGAAAAATGCTGCGATGTTGCGCTCTTGAGATCGCGCATCTTTCAAACCTGAGGCCAAACTGAGTGATCCTTGCGGATCCATATCAATCGCTATCGGCTGGCGTTGTGCCATCGCCAAACCGGCGACGATATTCAAAGTGGAAGTTGTCTTCCCCACGCCACCTTTTTGATTGAATACGGCGATAACCGCCATATAATATTCTCCACGTTGTGAGAACTAAGCTGACTAAGAACCTAGCAGGACCTGCCTGGTTAATTATTCAACTGTGACTGACTTTGCCAAATTACGTGGCTTGTCTACATCGGTTCCCTTTTGCAATGCTACGTAATATGCCAGCAATTGCAGTGGTAATGTGTGCAGAATAGGGCTTAGAAATCCTGCGTGTTCGGGCATTTGCATCACATGCACACCCTCGCTTGAATGGATTCGAGTCTGTGCATCGGCAAAAACGTACAATTCGCCACCGCGTGCGCGAACTTCCTGCAAATTTGATTTAAGTTTTTCCAAGAGGGAGTCATTGGGTGCCACGGCTATCACCGGCATATCCTTGTCGACCAATGCCAATGGCCCATGTTTCAATTCTCCTGCCGGATAAGCTTCTGCATGGATATAGGATATTTCTTTCAGTTTGAGAGCGCCTTCGAGCGCGATCGGATAATGTAGCCCACGTCCTAAAAAGAGCGCATGTTGTTTGTCCGCAAACTTTTCTGCCAGTTTTGCAATCTCCGGTTCCAGATTCAACACGGCCAGGACTGCACTGGGCAAGTGGCGTAGGTCATGCAAGTGTTGATTCTCTTGTTCTTGATTTAATTTACCACGTTGCTTTGCTAGCACTAGGGTCAACAAGAACAATGCTGCCAACTGAGTAGTAAACGCTTTTGTCGAGGCAACACCAATTTCAGGACCTGCCCGAGTCAAAAAGCGTAGCTTCGATTGTCTGATGATTGCGCTTTCCGGCACGTTGCATATTGCCAGCGTCTGCTGATGGCCGGTCGATTTTGCATGGTTCAATGCTGCGAGGGTATCTGCCGTTTCACCTGATTGCGAGATAGTGACCACTAGCGTCTTGGGATTCGCAACACTGGTTCTGTAACGATATTCGCTGGCGATTTCTACCACGCAGGGTATACCCGCGACCTCTTCAAGCCAATAACGTGCAACCATTCCAGCGTGGTGGCTGGTCCCACAAGCGAGGATCAAGATGCTGTCAATTTGTGAAAATGCATTGACTGCTTCTGCACCAAATAACCCGGGAATTAATGTTTGGCTATTACAAACGGACTCAAGGGTATCTGCCAGAGCTTGTGGTTGTTCGTGAATTTCTTTTTGCATGTAATGCTGATATTCACCCAATTCTACGCTTGCGTTGTTCAATTCGCTGATGTTGACTGGGCGAATGACCTCAGAACCTTTAGCATCGAATATGCGGTAATTACCTTGAGCCAGCTCTACAACATCGCCTTCTTCAAGATAAACGACTTTCTGAGTGACCTGTAGTAAGGCTGACATATCTGATGCGATGAAGTGTTCACCCTCGCCGACGCCCAGCAATAACGGGCTACCTTTACGCGCGCCTATCAATTGATCAGGGTTATCTGCCGCGACGACGCCGATGGCATATGCACCAATCAATTTGGCCAAGGCTGCTTGAGTTGAAGTTAGTAGGTTCTTACTTTTTGAGTAAAACGAATGGACCAAGTGAGCAATTACTTCAGTGTCCGTGTCTGATGTGAATTCGTAACCTTGGGCGGTGAGAAGAGTGCGCAATTCTTCGTAGTTTTCAATAATGCCGTTATGAACGACCGCAATGAGATCTTTGCTCATATGCGGGTGGGCATTGCGTTCACTTGGAACCCCATGCGTAGCCCAGCGGGTATGTGCAATGCCGATATGGCCTAACGTCTTGTTACTTTTTTCAGCCAACTCGGCAACCCGACCTGTACTTCGAACGCGTTCGAGTTTGCTATTTTTCACCACTACTAGGCCGGCCGAGTCATATCCTCTATATTCCAACCTTAGAAGTCCCTCAACCAGGATTGGTACAACGTTACGTTTCGCTACTGCACCTACAATTCCACACATAGTCTAATTCCGTTATGAATAATGAACGATTTATTTTTTCTTGGTGGGACGTATCCAACCCGTCACGCTGATTTGCTTCGATCTTGATAACGTTAACTCTCCTGCAGGGGTATCTTTGGTGATTGTCGAACCTGCACCAATCGTTGCACCACGTCCTATGGTCACAGGTGCTACTAGTTGTGTATCCGATCCTATAAATGCGTCATCTTCTATCACTGTGCGAAATTTATTTGCCCCGTCATAGTTGCAAGTGATTGTTCCTGCGCCGATATTGACTCGACTACCGATGGTTGCGTCACCAATATAGCTCAGGTGATTTGCTTTGCTGCCCTTTGCTATATCGCTGTTTTTAATTTCCACAAAATTGCCAATATGAACATCGTTTTGAAGTTTAGTTCCAGGTCGTATTCTGGCAAATGGACCTATTTGGCAACCATCCCCAATTTCGACGTTATCAATATGACTATACGGGGCTATGTTTGTATTCGCTGCAATATTTGCGTTTTTAATTACGTTATAAGCACCCACTTTTACGTTATTACTTAATTGTACTTTTCCCTCAAAAATGCAACCTACATCAATCTCGACATCACGCCCGCAAATTAATTCGCCGCGAATATCCAACCTAGCCGGATCAGCCAACGTTACACCCTGCTGCAAAAGTCTACTTGCAAGCTCACGTTGCCATGTACGTTCAAGATCGGCTTGTTGAGATTTGTTGTTGATTCCGATCACTTCCCATTCATAACCAGGTTGTTCGGAATTAATCTTTACGCCCTGTTTTACTGCCATCGCGACAATATCTGTCAGGTAGTACTCACGTTGTGCATTCTCACTGCTCAGGTTCTTCAGCCAGACGCGCATGTACTTAGTCGGCGCAGCTAATATTCCTGTATTGATTTCCTGAATTTCGCGTTGCACTGGGCTGGCATCTTTTTCCTCGACAATGCTGGTTACTTTTCCAGCTTTATCGCGAACAATGCGTCCATAACCTTTCGGGTTATCCAGATTTTGCGTTAATAATGTCAACGCATTTTCATCATTCAGCAATTTGGTTAAGGTGTCCTGCTGAATAAGCGGGACATCCCCATATAACACGAGCGTTATTCCATCTTCATCCAGTTGAGGAAGTGCTTGCTTAACTGCATGACCTGTGCCGAGTTGGGGCTCTTGTAGTACGAATGTCGCGCTATGATTTGCAAGTGCATTGGGTACTGACTCACCGCCATGTCCATAGACCACTATGATTTTATCTGGATTTAAACTTGATGCTGTATCAACGACGTGCTGCAACATTGCTTTGCCCGCAATGTGGTGAAGTACCTTTGGCTTGTCAGAGTACATCCGCGTACCCTTACCGGCTGCAAGAATGACGATATTAAGCTTTGCCATTATTTTTTCAAATTGTTTTATATTCGTTAAGTATAAACAAAAAAAACGGCTTTTGCCGTTTTCCTTGTTTTGGGTATTCGTGTTTCTATTCGTTTAGTGTGTTGATGTCTTTCTCATTTTTGAAATTGCTTGCAATTGTGCAATGGCTTCTGATAGCTCTGCCTGTGCCATCGCATAATCAATTTCACTGGTACGGTTCTTCATTGCTTCTTCCGCAGAGTGCTTAGCTTCAAGTGCTCTTGCTTCATCCAAGTCTGCTCCACGAATTGCCGTGTCTGCTAGAACTGTAACCACGTTGGGCTGCACTTCTAACATTCCTCCGGAAACATAGATCAATGTCTCTTCAGCTTGATCGGGCAACTTAAGGCGAACCGAGCCTGGCTTAATGCGAGTTAGCAACGGTGCGTGGCGTGGGTAGATACCCAATTCACCTGCTTCACCAGGTACAATCACTACCTCAGCTAAACCGGAAAATATCGCGGCTTCGGCACTCACTACATCGACGTGTACTGTCATTGCCATAATTATTTACCTTTTTATTGCAATGTTTTTGCTTTTTCGATTGCTTCTTCAATACCGCCAACCATGTAGAACGCTTGCTCCGGCAGATGATCGTATTCACCGTCGACAATCGCTTTAAATCCTTTGATTGTATCTTTCAGTGTTACGTATTTTCCTGGAGCGCCAGTAAATTGTTCTGCCACATGGAATGGTTGCGATAAGAATCGCTGAATCTTACGTGCACGAGCAACCGACAGTTTATCTTCTGGAGAAAGTTCGTCCATACCCAAGATCGCAATAATGTCGCGCAATTCTTTGTAACGTTGCAATGTTTGCTGAACGCCACGAGCAACATTGTAATGCTCTTCACCAACAACGAGTGGATCAAGCTGACGCGATGTTGAATCCAGAGGATCCACAGCTGGGTAAATACCAAGAGATGCGATGTCACGTGACAACACAACTGTTGAGTCCAAGTGCAAGAAGGTTGTCGCTGGGGACGGGTCGGTCAAGTCATCCGCTGGAACATACACAGCTTGAATCGAAGTGATGGAACCTACTTTTGTTGAAGTGATACGCTCTTGCAAGCGGCCCATTTCTTCAGCCAGAGTTGGTTGGTAACCCACTGCTGATGGCATACGACCCAACAGCGCGGAAACTTCAGTTCCGGCCAAAGTATAGCGATAGATGTTATCAACGAAGAACAGAATGTCGCGGCCTTCGTCACGGAATTTTTCCGCCATGGTCAATCCGGATAACGCTACCCGCAAACGGTTACCCGGCGGCTCGTTCATCTGACCGAACACCATGGCAACTTTAGATTTTGTGAAGTCTTCTTTATCGATAACGCCAGCATCTGTCATTTCGTGATAGAAGTCGTTACCTTCACGGGTACGCTCACCTACACCCGCAAAGACTGACAAACCAGCGTGTTGCTTAGCAATGTTGTTGATGAGTTCCAACATGTTAACGGTCTTACCCACACCAGCGCCACCGAACAGACCAACCTTACCACCTTTAGCGAACGGGCAAACCAAGTCAATAACCTTGATTCCTGTTTCCAGCAAATCTACGGAAGGTGAAAGTTCATCGAACTTGGGGGCTTTTTGGTGAATTGCGCGTTTTTCAGTGCAATTGATTTCACCTACTTCATCAATGGGACGCCCGAGAACATCCATAATACGGCCTAGAGTACCTGTTCCAACTGGAACCATGATCGCATTGCCAGTAGCATTAACTGCCATACCACGGCGCAAACCATCTGAAGATCCCATCGCAATGGTACGGACTACACCGTCACCCAGTTGCTGTTCAACTTCAAAAGTTAGACCAACCTCGACTGTAGTTGAATTACCCACATCAGCCAATGTTAATGCTTCATAGATATGCGGCATTTTGTCGCGCGGAAACTCGATGTCAACAACCGCACCAATACACTGAACAATCTTTCCTTGATTCATTTTAAGATTCCCCGTCTAAATTAATACTTAAATTCTTTTGCTTCTTTATTAGCCAATCGCGGCAGCGCCACCCACGATTTCCGAAATTTCTTTGGTAATCGCAGCTTGACGTGCTTTGTTGTAAACCAGTTTGAGTTCACTAATAACGCTCTTGGCATTATCAGACGCAGCTTTCATCGCCACCATACGTGAACTTTGTTCGGAAGCCATATTTTCGACTACTGCCTGATACACCAGAGATTCGATATAACGAAGCAACAACTCATCGATTACTTTTTTAGCATCCGGTTCGTAAATATAGTCCCAGTTACCTTCTGCTGCGCCAAGCTGTTCACCACCTAGTGGTAGCAGTTGCTCAACTCTTGGCTCTTGACGCATCGTGTTGATGAAGTGGTTGTAGCTCAAATAAATCGCGTCGATTTCACCGGCAACGTAGGCATCCAACATCGCTTTAACTGCACCAATCAACTTTTCCACATGCGGCGTATCGCCGATACCGGTCAAGTGTGATTTAACTTTCGCGCCAATACGATTCATGAAGCCAAAGCCTTTGTTGCCGATCGGGCAAACCATCAAACCCTTACCGGAAGCTTCCCATGCTTTCATTTCATGAACTGCCAAGCGTAGCAAGTTTGTATTCAAACCGCCGCACAATCCTTTGTCAGATGTTACAACGATCAATCCTACATTCTTGATGCTTTCACGCTTAACCAAAAATGCATGCCGATATTCAGGATTGGCACGTGACAAATGCGCTGCCACGTTACGAATCTTTTCTGTGTATGGGCGGGCGGCGCGCATACGTTCCTGCGCCTTGCGCATTTTCGCTGCTGCTACCATTTCCATAGCACGTGTGATCTTGCGCGTATTTTCTACGCTCTTGATCTTGGTGCGGATTTCTTTACTGCCAGCCATCGCTCACCTCGCCTTAGTAGACTGCAGTTGCCTTAAATGCCACCACTGCCGCCGTTAACAGCTTTTCATTGTCGGCTGACAAATCTTTGCTGGCCTCAATTGCATCCATGAGTGCCTTGTCTTTGGATGCCAGATGCGCATGCAAACCTGCTTCAAACGCCAATACCTTTGCAACTGGCACATCATCAAAGTAGCCCTTGTTAACTGCAAACAATGATGCAGCCATTTTGGAAACTGACAGAGGTGCATATTGCAGCTGTTTCATCAACTCAGTTACGATCTTTCCACGTTCCAATTGTTTGCGTGTTGCCTCATCCAAATCTGATGCGAATTGCGCGAAAGCTGCCAACTCGCGATATTGCGCCAACGCCAAACGAATACCACCACCGAGTTTCTTGATAACCTTGGTTTGAGCTGCGCCACCAACGCGGGATACTGAAATACCGGCGTTGATCGCAGGACGGATACCGGCGTTGAACAAGTCAGTTTCCAGGAAGATCTGACCGTCGGTAATCGAAATTACGTTAGTTGGTACGAATGCAGAAACGTCGCCAGCCTGAGTTTCGATGATCGGCAGAGCTGTCAACGAACCTGTCTTACCTTTGACTGCGCCGTTGGTAAACTTTTCAACATACTCGGCATTCACACGCGCTGCGCGTTCGAGCAAACGAGAGTGCAAATAGAACACATCGCCTGGATATGCTTCGCGACCGGGAGGACGACGCAGCAACAATGAAATTTGACGATAAGCCCATGCTTGTTTGGTCAAATCGTCATAAACGATCAATGCATCTTCTCCACGATCACGGAAGTATTCACCCATCGTGCAACCTGAATAAGGTGCCAAGAATTGCATCGCTGCTGAATCTGAAGCAGTTGCAGCAACTACAATGGTGTATCCCATTGCTCCGTGCTCTTCCAATTTGCGCACTACGTTGGCTACAGTAGATGCTTTCTGTCCAATAGCCACATAGATACAGGTCATATTCTGACCTTTTTGATTGATGATCGCGTCGACTGCAACTGCAGTCTTACCAGTTTGGCGGTCGCCGATGATCAGTTCACGTTGTCCGCGACCAACTGGAACCATAGAGTCAATGGATTTCAAACCAGTTTGAACTGGTTGATCAACAGACTTACGTGCAATCACGCCTGGTGCTGTTTTTTCAATTTTATCGGTCATCTTGGCATTGATTGGTCCTTTACCATCGATGGGCTGACCAAGTGAATTCACTACACGTCCGCGCAACTCTGGACCAACCGGAACTTCCAAAATGCGACCTGTGCACTTAACAGTGTCACCTTCTGTAATGTGTTCATATTCACCCAGCACAACGGCACCAACTGAATCGCGTTCCAAATTCAACGCCAGACCGAAAGTGTTACCCGGGAATTCCAACATTTCTCCCTGCATCACATCGGACAAGCCGTGCACTCGCACAATGCCGTCTGTAACACTGACCACAGTACCTTCAGTGCGCGCTTGGGTCAGTGCTTCGAAATTTTCGATGCGACTGCGAATCAAATTACTTATTTCGGAAGGGTTAAGCTTCATCTGGATTTCCTCATTCTTGATAATTCTTTTATCAGGCTAGGGCGACCGCCATTTCGCCAAGGCGAGTGCGTGCGGAGCCGTCTATTACTTTATCTCCGGCGCGAATTACCACGCCACCCAGCAATTCTTTTTTGACGTTGCACGTCAGCTTTACATCGCGGCC
>CAIRAO010000383.1 GCA_903876625.1 uncultured Gallionellaceae bacterium
TGGACTCATGCTGGGCCTGTGGAGTGTTCATATTGTAATGATGATCTTGTTGGTACTGATGTTCTATAAGCGATTAACCGTGTTTTCGTGGAGGCGACTAATTAAATGAGGTTGCTTACTCGATATTTGGCGAGAGAAATCTATTCCAGTGTGGGAATTGTTTTTGCCGGATTCCTCGCACTGTTTTCTTTCATGGACGTCATCGAGGAATTACATGACGTGGGGCAAAGCGGCTATCACTTAAGCGATGCCCTGATCTACGTGGCACTCATTATTCCCACTCATATTTATGAATTGTTTCCGCTGGCTGCGCTGATCGGTTCGATTTTTGCCATTGTTCACATGGCAAGCAATTCAGAATTGATGGTTTATAGAAGTTCAGGCGCTTCGTTTACACAAATGATCGTTGCCATGCTGCAGATCGGTTTGCCTTTGGTCGTGGTGTGTTTTTTATTTGGAGAGTTTATTGCACCGCCCAGTGAACATTTGGCACAAAGATTAATATTGAAAGCAAAAAATACTCAGGTCACATTTAAAGAGTTTCGCTCCGGAGTTTGGGTTAAAGACGAACATAGTTTTGTCAATGTCAGAAATGTGATGCCGGATACAACGCTGCTTAACATCAGTATCTATGAATTTGATGATAGCTATCACATGCGCGCCATCACATTTGCCAAGCGGGCTGTTTACGACAAGGCAGATCAATGGATGCTGAATGATGTGAAGCAGACCAGTTTTGGAGGGCAGGGGACGGCTATTCATAATCAAGCCAACATGGTGTGGCACTCCAAACTTAATCCGACTCTTTTGAACGTGTTGCTGTTGAAACCGGAAAAAATGTCATCTATCGATCTGTATCAATATGCGCAGCATTTGAGTGAAAACCACCAGAAAACCGGGCGCTATGAAATTGCCATGTGGAACAAATTAATTTATCCGGTGGACGTTTTGATCATGATGTTATTGGCTTTGCCTTTCGCGGCTTACAATCGGCGTGATGGCGGAGTGAGCAGCAAAATCTTTATCGGGATTGTTCTAGGTTTGAGTTTCCATTTTGGCGGACGCTTATTTTCCAACTTGGGCGCTTTGAATGAATGGCAGCCTATGTTTAGCGCCACAGCAATCAGCTGGATTTACCTTATCGTTGCGATGCTAATGATGTGGCGAACTGAGAGACGCTAAGGGAGTCACTAATATCGTCATGTCATTATCCTTATGAATTTATGGAAGCGCTAATGATTTTGTATTCTTACGCAATATTAGAACTGCCTCACTCAAATCGGAAAGTGGCCCCATCAGATTGACACCTTCAATCGTGGTTCTGTGTTTCCCTATACCTGAGCCGCCAGTCCACAGCGCCACCCGGGCAGGTAACGCCAAGCGTGTCTGCTGCAATCCCGTCTTGATTTGTTGGGCTGTCATCGTAGCGCTGAAAGACAGTACTACAACATCAGAGCGATGTGCGGCAACAGCTGAGACGATCTCTTGAATGGGTGTCTGTACGCCCAAATTGACACAACTGGCTCCCTCCAAACTCAAGGTCGCTTCGGCCATCAGCAGTCCCAGCGAGTGCTCTTCTCCGGGAAGTGTGGTGAGGAGCACGCGCGGTGAGCAGGTCGGGTCGCGCAGGGTAGAGATGGCGCTTTGCAGTACGTTGGTTATCTGATCGCTATACAGGTGTTCTTCAAAAATGCGTATTTCTCCACGCATCCAGGCTTCTCCAACTGTTTGATTGAGTGGGGTGATTGTCTTGGACAAGAAATCATTCAAACCTTGTTTTAATAGTTGTCGACTCAACGCCAGTCGCAAACCTTGCGCCTGGTGCGTCTTGATCAAGTCGACCAAAGTCAAAATGTCTTCTGAGTACTCATGTTCGTGACCGCGGGAAGATACAAGCATTTCATTCAATTCATCAATACCTAGGCCAACCACCTTGGATGGCCTTAACCCATGGTTTAATAGACGTTTTATTAGTCTGAGTTGATCAATTTGGGGTTGCGGGTAGAGACGCTCGTCATGCTCATCGCGCACAGGAACCGGAAATCCATAGCGTTTTTCCCAAACCCGGAGCGTATCTTTGCCGATACCAATTTCGCGTTCAACGGTGGCGATATCGAACAAAATATGGGTTGTTTTCATTATTCATGTCCTAGACAGATTTGACAATTTAATCATATTTGGCCTATTATCTCTCTATAAATACTATTTTGTCTAGGACATGATAATGCAAAGTGATAGGTCAAGTATGAAAACTGCTGTCGTTGGCTCGGGAATTTCGGGTCTTTCGGCGGCATATCGTCTAGGACAGTCTGGGCATGATGTGTCTTTATTCGAGGCGGAAGACTATTTTGGTGGCCACACCCATACGGTAGATGTCAATCTGGGCGGGGTCACTTATGGCGTCGACACTGGCTTTCTGGTATTCAATCACAAGACTTATCCCAACTTGGTGAGGCTGTTCGACGAACTGAATGTCGAAACAGTGGCTACCGATATGTCGTTCTCGGTCAAATCATATTTGCCGAATCGTATCCTGGAATGGTCAGGTGGCAGCCTCAACACCGTATTCGCACAGCGACGCAATCTGTTCAGCCCCCGCTTTATCCGTATGTTGCGCGACATTCTTCGCTTCAACACAGAGACGACTGCCTTGGCCTTGACACCTCAACATGCCGAACTCGAAAAAACACTGGGGCAATATCTGACCCACCATCATTACAGCACAGAGTTTCGCGATTGGTATCTGTTGCCGATGGCGGGGTGTATCTGGTCATGTCCCATTGAGCAGATGCTCGCCTTTCCTCTGTCCACTTTTGTGCATTTTTGCCACAACCACGGGCTGCTTCAAGTTAACGACAGGCCTCAGTGGCATACCGTAAAGGGCGGGGCGCGACATTACGTGGATAAGCTGCTGGCTGGCATAGCGGACAAGCGCTTGAACACACCTGTGCAGTCGATCAATCGGGTCATGAGTGACAACAAGCTCAAGATCAAAATAAACACTCAAAACAGCAGCGAGATATTCGATCACGTCGTCTTGGCTGTTCACAGCGATCAAGCCTTGCGCTTGCTGAAAGATGCGACTCCGGCGGAGCAAAAATTGCTGGGCGCTGTTGCGTATCAGCCCAACCGTGCTGTGTTGCACACCGATGATTCCTGCTTGCCGCGAAATAAAAAAACGTGGTCAGCCTGGAATTACGAAAGCAAGAGTGGTAACGAGCCGCAAGTATGCGTGCATTACCTGATCAACAAACTGCAACCGCTACCCTTCAAAGAGTCAGTCATTGTTTCGCTCAATCCGATTGAGGAGCCGCATCCTTCCAAACTCATTGCCACCTTCGACTACGCGCATCCTGTTTTCGATAGTGGGGCTATATCGGCACAGCAGAATATTGATCAGCTTCAGGGTCAACAAAATACCTGGTTTGCGGGTGCGTGGACCGGGTATGGTTTTCATGAGGATGGTTTGAAATCGGGATTGGCAGTGGCAAAGTCTATTAGTGCATTGGGGAGTAGCAATGTTTAGCCCGCAACTTTGCTTTGGCAACGTGCATCACACACGCGTTCGCCCTGCGCGAAACAGCTTTAATTACGGCGTGTATTTCTTGCGACTGCCCTTGCGCAGCTTGGTATCGCACGATATCCAGACAAAATTATTTTCGCGAAATCGATTTAATCTGCTTTCGCATTACGAGAAAGACCACGGCGACGGAACGCAGCCCTTGTTGCAATGGATAGAACAAATTTTGTTGAAGCATGGCATATCCGATGCCGACGGTGAGATATGGTTGCAGACTTTTCCGCGCTTACTGGGATATGTATTTAATCCGGTGTCGTTCTGGTTTTGCCATCGTCGAGATGGTGCGTTGCGGGCCGTGTTGTGCGAAGTGAGCAACACCTTTGGCGAGCGGCACTGTTATTTATTGGATGAAGGTCGACCCATCGATAACACGATGGAACTCACTTCGAGCAAGATATTCCATGTCTCGCCGTTTTGTGCGGTGGAAGGAAATTACCGTTTTCAATTCATCAAAAATTTTCGAAAAGGAAAAGAGGATACGTTAGCGCGCATTGACTATCACACTGAAGACGGGGCACTTTTGCTTACCAACATCAGTGGTACTGCGCAGAACCTTAACGACCGCAATGTTGCGCTGGCGTTGATGCGCTATCCCTTGATGAATTTCATGATCATCACCCGCATCCATTGGCAGGCACTCAAGTTATGGTTCAAGCGCGTGCCGTTCTACCGAAAACCATCCCCACCCTTAGAGGAGTTGAGCAAATGAATACCGAAACACTGGCTTTTAATTTGGCACTGCGCGGGAAGTCAGGCAATCAACTGCGCATCGAGAATTATCCGTATCGCGTGAACATGATCCTCAAACTATTGGCACAACTCAAACACGGCGCCTTGCATCTGCAATTGCCCGATGGGAGTTCCGCCCATTTTGGAGATGATTCTTATCCGGTGACTTTGCGATTACACAATTGGACGATGTTTGGCGCGGTGATGAAATCAGGAGACATCGGCTTCGCCGAGACATTCATCGCTGGAGATTGGACAACTGATAATCTGGCCGGATTGATCGAGTTATTCATTCGAAATCGTCAACAAGTCGAAGCACTGATTTATGGAAAATGGTGGGGAAATCTGTTGTATCGCCTTAAACACCTATTCAATCGAAACAGCCGTAGCGGCAGTCGCAAGAACATCCATGCTCATTACGATATCGGCAATGACTTTTACGAACTGTGGCTGGATTCGTCGATGAGTTATTCCAGTGCCTTATTCGGTCACCCGCAGACGGATAACTTGCAGGACGGACAACTGGCAAAATACCGGCGCATCATTGAGCAATTGCAATTACAACCGGGTTCGACTGTGTTGGAGATCGGTTGCGGCTGGGGCGGTTTTGCCGAAGTGGCGGCGAAGGAAACAAGTTGCCGCTTAACTGGGCTCACTCTGTCTACAGAGCAATTGAACTTCGCGCGAGAACGTATGGTTGTCGAAGGAATTGCACAACAGGCCGATCTAAAACTGATGGATTATCGTGACTGTTTCGGAAAGTACGATGCGATTGCCTCGATCGAGATGTTCGAAGCAGTGGGTGAGGCGTATTGGCCAACCTATTTCGAATGTATCGCGCGCAATCTGAAACAAGGTGGCCGTGCTTGTATCCAGACTATCGTCATCTCCGACGAGTTGTTTTCACGTTATCGCCTGGGCACAGATTTTATCCAGCAATACATCTTCCCCGGCGGCATGTTGCCTTCACCGTCTGTTTTTAAATCACAGGCGGCAAAGCAAGGGTTGAAGGTGGTTGATGAATTCGCTTTTGGTCTGGATTACGCTCGCACCCTGGTTGAATGGCGAAATGCGTTCAATCAACAACTGGAAAAAGTGCGTGCCCAAGGTTTCGATGATCGTTTTCTGCGTACTTGGGAGTTTTATCTTTCTTACTGCGAAGCCGGATTCCGTGCCAACAGTATCAATGTGATGCAGTTCACTTTGGAAAGATCATGAGCTTAACACGCATTGTCGCAACCTCATTCACAATGCTGTTGCTACTACAGGGGAGTTCGGTAAATGCTATTTCGCAGCCAGAGCAGCAGGAGTTGGCCAATGCTCATCTTTCTGGTCAAGGCAGTTATCGCTGGTTTGGCTTGAAAATTTATGAGGCATTTTTGTGGCGCGAAAGCGGCGCGGATAACAAAGTCCCCGTAATGGACTCAAAGTTTATTCTAGACCTGGTCTATGCGCGCGACTTGAGGGGAAAGCGTATTGCTGAAGCCAGCCTGGACGAGATGCGCAAATTAAGCAAGGGAACTCCGGCGCAGCAGTCGGCGTGGTTGCAAGTGATGCAGGAAATTTTTCCCGATGTGCACGAAGGTACTCGCCTGACGGGAGTTTATATGCCGAATCAGGGAGTGCGTTTTTATCACGATGGACGGTTGCTTAGGGAGATCGCGGATATTGAATTTGCACGCGCTTTCTTTGCCATCTGGCTGGATGAACA
>CAIRAO010000384.1 GCA_903876625.1 uncultured Gallionellaceae bacterium
CCCAGACTGTGTAAAAACGTAGCATAAATTGTACACTTAACGCCAAGTGAAACGTTACTGGAAGTATCGAGTAATTGTGAGAGTGCGCACATGAAACGATTCATTCAAGGCGAAGATCGAACACAAGCAACTTTGTTGCCGGAACTGCTCGACGATTATGTTTCAGAGACCAACCCAGTGAGAGTTGTTGATGTCTTTGTCGATGAACTAGATCTGAGCCAATTAGGTTTTGCAGGCGTTGATCCAGCAGCAACCGGCAGGCCCGCGTATCACCCTGCAATCCTTCTCAAGATATACATCTACGGATATTTGAATCGCATTCAATCCAGTCGTCGTCTTGAACGTGAAGCACAACGCAATGTTGAACTGATGTGGCTGACGGGCAGGCTAATGCCAGACTTTAAAACCATAGCCAACTTCCGCAAGGACAACGGCAAAGCCATTTGTAAAGTCTGCCGTCAGTTCGTTGTCATGTGCCAGCAACTCGGGCTATTCTCGGACGCACTGGTAGCCATCGACGGAAGCAAGTTCAAGGCGGTTAACAACCGAGACCGCAACTTCACCAGTGCCAAGCTGCAACGGCGTATGGAAGAAATCGAATCCAGCATCAATCGATATCTTGTCGATCTCGACACCGCTGATAGGCAAGAACCTGCGGTCGCAAAGATCAAGAGAGAAAGACTAGAAGATAAGATTGCTGCGCTAAAAATCCAGATGCAGGTGCTCAAGGAAGTCGAAGTTGTTCTCAACGAAACGCCAGACAAACAACTATCGCTCACCGATCCAGATGCCCGTTCGATGAAAACGCGCGGCAACGGAATTGTTGGCTACAACGTTCAGACCGCCGTTGATGCCAAGCATCATCTAATCGTGACGCACGAAGTAACCAACATCGGAAGTGATCGTGAGCAGTTGACCTTAATGGCCAAACAAGCGCGGGAAGCGATGGGAACGCAGGAGCTGACAGCAATCGCAGACCGGGGATATTTTAATAGCGAAGAAATTCTCGCGAGTCATGAAGCTGGAATTAACGTGATGGTTCCCAAGTCTGTCACATCTAGTGCAACAGCACATGGGCGGTTCGGCAAAGCCGATTTTATCTACGATGCAGAACTTAACGAATATCGCTGTCCTGCGGGGGATCATCTGAAATGGCGCTTTGCATCGACAGAACACGGTATGAAGATTCACCGTTATTGGAGTTCGAACTGCCAATCATGTGCCATGAAGGATAAATGTACACCAAGCGAACAGCGAAGGGTTTCCCGATGGGAGCATGAGGAAATTCTTGATGCTATGCAAACCCGTTTGGATCAAACTCCCGATGCGATGCGTATTCGTCGGCAGACAGTTGAGCATCCGTATGGAACGATCAAATCCTGGATGGGTTCAGAGCACTTCCTGACGAAGACACTTGATCGGGTGAGCACGGAGATGAGCTTGCATGTACTCGCCTATAATCTGAAACGCATGATGAAGATATTAGGAACAGCTGCGCTGATGGAGGCAATAGTGGCCTGAGGGGCTTTTTTGATCTTCGTCCGCGCCAATATATGACATCTTGGCGAAGCGATTTTTATTTTGAAGCAAAAGAGTTTTAACTTTCTGGATGTCACTGTAAGCTTGTAACTGTGCCTACGAGTTGCTGCAAATCAGAAATTCGCGAGCCATTTGCAGTTTCTGAGTTTTTACACAGTCTGGGCCAGTTCCTGACCTTCGTGAGAGTAGTTCCAAGCACAAGCATCTCAATCTTAGGAGACATTGGGGGTTTTCTGAGAGCATACTCTAGTTGGATTCCTGCTCCTCAACCCCATAGATGTCATTACAACTGAGTTACTCATACGCACTAACGTGCTCTTCTTCTTTGGTTTTATTTATTTACGGCTTTATTGATTTAACGGAATTGGCTCAAACTTCGCAAGCCATTGCACCAACTCTCCAGCTGTTGTTTCATACTGCTTAATCAGTTCATTTTCTGGCAGGGTGCGGGCAATGTCCAAGGCTGCATGCCGCAAGGTCAGCGCGCGAGGGTTGTCATTGGCGCGTTCACTGAGCGCGGCCAACTCAAGGTAAGCTGCCACGAATCGGGGATCGAGGTAGATGGCCTTGTTCAGGCATTCTTTTGCCTGATTGAAATTCTCCTTGACCTGAGCTAGCTGCGCCAATAAAAAAAACGGGGTGGCGGCCAGCGGGGCGACAGCCAACGCCTGATGGCACAGGCGCTCCGCCAAATCGAAATCACCACGGTCGGCATGTATTCGTGCGTCCTTGAGCAGGTTTTCTTCGTCGCTGCAGAGCTGAGTGGGCGAGTAATTTTCAACGCTTTCTCTCACGTGCGCTGGTGGGTAATGTTTATTGACTTGACTAATATAGTTTGGCTGCATGGTTGAATGGCGCGGCGTTTCACCCGTAGTTTCCCCTGGGTGAGAAATGTAAAGACTTTCTGCAGGGTTGCTAATCCTGCGCTGATACACCACTCCCTCGGCCAGTAGTCTGGATTCCAGTTCAGGCACAGAATGTCCAATAAGCTCGGTGTGCGCTGTCAGAAGATAACCTCCCACACGCAGCGTCTCCGCAAACTTGGTTGCCACAGCGAACACGGCAGCGTGATCAAAGTAAATGAATACGTTGCGGCACAGAATCAGGGCCATGTCATGCAACTCCGAATCTGAATCCGGGAAGAGTTCGTTGACGAGATTGGAAACGCGAAACGTCACCATGCTGCGGATACGTTCTTCAAGAATCCACTGCTTGCCTTCAAGATGAAAATAGCGATGCTGCAACTCGGCAGGAAACATACGGAAGGACCACTCTTCATATCGCCCAAGCAGCGCCTTGGTAATTGCTTTAGAGTCGATGTCAGTGCCGAGAATGAAAATGTTCCAATCATCACGTTGCGGCAGCAGCATATCTACCAGCATAGCGAGAGAATAGGCCTCCTCACCGCTGGAGCAGGCTGCGCTCCATAGCCGCAAAGTTTTCTCAATACGTTGCTGTGCGATCAGTTCGGGTAACAGGTGAAATCGTAGAAGATCAATCTGACCGTGATCGCGGAAGAAAAATGTTTCTGTGCTGGTAAAGGCACGGGCGAGCATCTCCCACTCTTCTATTGCTTGCTGGTTAACCAGAAAAGTTCGGTAGTCTTTCAGCGAGGTATAACCCAAGCATGCTGCACGCTCGCGCAGAATTCCGAGGAAGCCGTCATGCGCATCGTCGGCAATACGCAAGCCTATGCGTTGCACAACCAGTTGCACCAATTCGCCAAGCAGTGCCGTGTCGTTCATTCTAAATCAAATAAGTCTTTTTAAAGTTTCCAGCAGCACACGCTGATCAAATGACGGCTTGGCGATATAGGCATTCGCCCCTGCCTCCAAGCCGCGTTGCTTGTCTTCATCCGAGGCAAGTGATGTCACCAGTATCACCGGCAGATTCTTGTAGCGTGGCTGCCGGCGGATACGGGTGGTAAGTGTGAGGCCGTCCATGTTAGGCATATTAACGTCCGATACAACTGCAGCAAATGAGTGGCCACCCAGTTCATTCAGAGCGTTTACACCATCCACTGCGACGACCACTTCGTAGCCGGCATCGACGAGGATGCGTTTTTCCATGGCGCGTACCAGCGCCGAATCTTCAACCAAGAGAATGCAATGCGAAGACTGATCGCTGATCGCTGAATGGGGAATGGAATCCTCGCTCCGCATTCCGAATTCCGTACTCGTCTTTGCCGAGCGCATCAAATCGGCGGGATTCAGTACCGCGCAAATTTCTCCGCTACCCAATATGGTCAGGCTGCTAACATTGCGTATCCGTATGAGCGGTGCGCCAAGCGGCTTGGCTACCACTTCTTCTTCATCCAGAAGTTCGTCCACCCGCAAACCCAGCCGTTCGTCACCCACCTGGATCACGATACACACGGTCGGACCACTCACCTTTTCTTCATCTTTCGGGTGATGGGGCGATTCTGTCAATCCCAACAGATCGGCGAGGCGAGGTGCAATCAGAGATTGTCCTTGCCGCTTTATGGCAGGGCGACCCTCCAGGGTAAAAACATCTTCCACTCTCACGCGTAGCGAGGTATGCACAAATTCGATTGGTAAACCATAGATATGCTCGCCCACACGAACCAGAAGTAGTCGCGTGGTGGATACACTTAACGGCAAGCGCATCTGCATTACCGTACTCTGATGCAACGCCGACTCTATGCGTATGCTACCCTTCATGCGTTCCACATTGACCCTTACTACGTCCAGCCCCACGCCTCGCCCTGACAATTCGGTTACGGAAGAACGGGTGGAAAATCCGGGCAATAAAATCAGTTGTTGTAATTGCGCAGGCGTCATGGCATCTAGCATGGCATCGTCGTATAACCCTCGCTGCAACGCAGCCTGCCGGATTGCGGCAACGTCCAAACCGTGTCCATCGTCACGTACTTCCAACAGTATTGAGCTATTTTCCTGTACCGCGCGCAGCCGTATTTTGCCATTGTGTGGCTTGCCTTGACGTTCGCGCTCGGCAGGTGATTCAATGCCGTGGTCAATAGCGTTCCGCAACAGGTGCATCAGTGGGTCTTTCATTTCTTCAAGGATGCGTTTGTCCACGCTGATCTCACCGCCCTCGATCTCCATTTCCACTTCCTTGTTATGCTGTTTGGCGAGATCGCGTACCATGCGCGGGAATAGATCGAACACGGTGGATAGCGGTAACAGTCGGGCGGCATGCACCCGTTCTTTCAAAGTATTAACTGTGATTTGCAGATGTGCACCGTCCTCATAGAAAGCGTTACGTGCTACTTTGAGTTGAGCACCAAGCTGCTCAATCACTTCTGTATCTGTGTGTAACAGCTGACGCAGTGCCTCGCTCGTCCTGGACTCAGTTTCCGCACCGCGCAGCATGAGTTGAACTTTCCTGCGGCTGCGCTCCAGCATCACCCACTGTTCCTGCAATGAGTCCATCAACAACTGTCGGTGCTGCGCACGTCCCTCGATCACGCTGAGTTCTCCTACCAGTGTAAGCAGATCGTCCAGCTTGCGTGTTTCTACACGCACTGTTTCAATGTGGAATGAATCGAATTCGGAATGCTGATTGCCGAGTACAGGATCAGTTGAGTCAGGATTAACTGATTGCGAAATAGATGAAACAGAAGTCTGAGTAAGAAGTGTTTTTCCCACGCCATGCTCCACAATTTTCGACCCGCATTCGACTGTAACCAGCTTGCGCAGCTCTCCCAGCACAACAGTCATTTGCTCGATAATATCCGGCGTGAGACGGGTCTCACCATTGCGCGCCGTATTCAGGATCGTTTCAAGATCGTGCGAGGCGGTTTCTATTTTGGACAGCCCCAGCATGCGTGCCGCACCTTTCAGACTGTGCGATTCGCGGAACACCTCCTCCAATATCGCCTGATTGGTGGGGGTCTTTTCCAACTGCAGCAAACCGTCGTCAAGGCGTGCGAGATGCTCGGCACTTTCTATCTTGAATAGTTTGGCCAGTTCCTCGTCTTCAATCATGGGAACCCCTATGAATTAAAATTTAGTTGCCATACTGCGTTGCTCATAAAAAATAACTCCTAACATGTCAGACATATGCGTCGTCGCAATTTTTTAATCGCGCCTTGTCTGGCTTAGAAAATTTAATTAGTAGAGGATCCCCCATGGCAATCAATCAGGCAATCGCCTTGAGCTTTTCTGCTGCTTCGTTTAGTTTTTGCATTCCGATCTTGGTTTGGCTGATACCGGCGGCGGTCTCTTTGGCTCCTGCTGCAAAGCTGTTGGTTGCTGCTACCACTTGGGTAAAGGCGGCGGACTGTTGTTTGGCATTGAGCATCACTTGCTGGGCGTTTTCGTTTACGCTACCCGCCAAGCCGGAGATATTGCTAAACTGCTCGGCTACTTTTTGCGCCAATTGAGTCACTTCCGCCGCAGTGCGAGAGCCTTCCTCCGTCATCATAATTGAGGAATTAGTTGCTTTCTGAATGTCCGCCACCAGTGTCGATGCCTGCTCGGCAGATTTCTTGGTCTGGTCGGCGAGCTTGCGAACTTCGCTCGCCACCACTGCGAAGCCTTTACCGTGTTCACCGGCACGGGCTGCTTCCACGGCGGCATTCAAGGCCAGCATGTTGATTTGCCCGGATAAATCTTTGACCAACGTAGCGATACTGCCGATTTGGCCGGTCTGTTCGCCAAGACGCAGAATCTGGTCGGCTATGGCGGTGATCTTGTCCTTTAGGCTGACGATTGCCACCATAGCCTGATGAGTTGTATCACCACCCTGCGCTGTAGCAGTACGGGCATTTTCTGCCATGGTCGCCGCATTTGCCGCCTGCTCGGCAGAATTGCGCGAAGCGACAGAAAGTTGGGTGATGGTGGCAAAAGTCTCGCTGGCTGCTGCCGACTGTTGACTGGCGGCACGCTCGTGCTGCTCCATGGTGACGAGTATCTCGTTGGTAGACGAAGAGATGGCAGCAATCGCTTCATTGACGGGAAGAATAAACTTACTGATTACATTACGGCTAATGTACTTGTAAATAAAAAATCCAATAGCAAAAATGGATATGGTTCCCCCGATAATAAATAGAATGGCAATCTTTTGAATGCCATTTGCCTCGTTGTCTCTTTGTTCCAGCAGCACATCCTCGAAGTGGGTCAACTCATTTATCCCCGCCTGGATATCGTCCATTATCTTTTTGGCCTTTGGCGATAGAATGAGATCCATAGCCACTTTTTCCTTGCCGGTTCTATGCAATAAAATAACAGAATCCATTTGATCACTTTTTTGTTGGATTACTTCGCCTACAAGCTTCAACCGTTGAACTTGGGGCGGGTTGTCCTTGATTAACTCAAAAATAGATTTTTGTGTTTCTTGTACCATGCTTTGGGCTTTTTTGTAGGGTTCGAGAAAGTCCTTATTGTTTGCATATACAAACCCGCGTTCTGCAGCCTCGGCGTCGGTTACTTCGCCTTTCAGTTTTTCTAATTTCAATTTAACCTCGTAGGTGTGCGTAACCCAGAACGAGCTGTCAGCAGTCTTGCGCATGACAAATAACAAGGCCCCACCATTGGTGACCATTAATATGAAAATTATCAAAAATCCCACCTGAATAACTTTACTTAGCTTCGCTTGTTGAATAGCCATCATCCACCTCCAAATTTGTTACACGGTTTCATTCACGATCCATTCCTCCCGCGCTAGCAGCGCGGGCAGACCCAAAACAAGCATCATCTTGCCGCCATAGGGTGCAGTACCTTTGATTTCTGCCCCATGTTGTTCGAGCAGTGCAGAAGGTGCTGCCTGTAATTCTTCTTCACGCAAATAAATGACGTCATGCACTTGATCCACTGCCAGACCCACCGACTGCTCGCCGAGACGGGCAACTACTGCTTTACCGCCGTTCTGCGTTGCACGTGGCAAATTCAGGGCGACACGCAGGTCCAGCAACGCTAAAAGGTTGCCGCGCAAACTGATTGCACCGAGAATGTGCGGCGGGCAACACGGAATCGGATAGGGACGAACGTTGTCGCAGAATTCCTGTACTGACTGAAGTTCAATTCCAAAATATTCGCCGTCCATTTCTACTACTGCCAACGCGAGACGCGTGCCTTCTTCCTCGCCAGTGATTTGCATTAGCGCTTTGGCGCGTTCACGGAACATGCCACGCTCTTCCGGCGTGGCCTGCGGGCAAAATTGATGTGCGGGAGATAACTGTTCTGTTTCAATCTCCACCAAATCTTGCGGTTGGTGCATGAGCTGATTTGCATCCAGCAGCGTCACGATCATGTCACCCACCCGCACTTTGCCTGCTACCAGATGCTCCCGGCGAAGCGTCTCTTCGTCAAACCTAGGTGGTGGTTGGAAGTCATCTGCGGAAATTTCTATCACCTCAATCACCTCGCTGACAATCAACCCCATGAGCAAGTGATTCAATTCCAATATCACAATTTGATCGCTGAGGAGATATGTCCTAGCAGGATGACCGAAACGCAGATTTAGATCGGTGACAGGAACGATCTGGCCGCGCATACTGAAGATACCGACAATGTAAGGCGGTGCTTCTTCGATCTGGGTTAGCTCAGGCAACCAGACAGATTCACGAACCAGCATGGCATCCAGACAGAAACGCGTGTCGTTCAAATCAAAAATCAATATGGTGTTGGGAGAGCGGTAATCTTTTAGCATGAACAGCTCACTCTCGGATTTCCCAATTTAATTTAAGTCCGGTCAACATATGTGCCACAAAAGCGGACATTGTTTGCGCTATGTGGAAATATATTATTTCTGCTTTTCCTGCGTTGAACTGTGCACTAGCACACTGATTGCAAGAAGCGTCATCCCTATCATCTATTCAAAGAGCCGTTGGCTGTGCTTTTTTTTCAGTCACCACAGCATCGATAGACGACAAGAAAGAAAAACCTCGTGAATATTGAAATCTCCAACGAGCATCCTTCGATTAATGAAGTCTTCGAGCGGACCATCAAGGATATTAATATCCCGCCGCGACCTATCATTCTCGAACGCGTTAAAGTTGAGATGCGCAAGGAGGATCCCAACTTCAAACATCTGGGCCAAATCATTGCTGCCGATGTCGGTCTTTCCGCTGGTCTTATGAAGATTAGCAATTCAGCCTACTTTGGTCTTCGCACCAAGGTGCATTCCGTGGGGGATGCGCTGACCATGCTGGGTCTTGACGTAGCCAGCCGAGCCATTGCCGCTGCCTGTCTACGTCAGTCATTCCCGCTAACTCCTCCACTTGAGAGATTCTGGAATGGCTCAGCTCAGATTGCAGCGCTGTCAGGTTGGCTTGCCAAGAATAATCAAAAGACCATGTTGCCTGTCGATGTTGCGTATACATTCGGATTGCTTCGCGATATTGGTATCGCCATCCTGTTGCAGCGGTACCCGCACTATGTGGAGACGCTGGCCAACGCCAACCAAGAAGCCGAAAGGTCGTTTACTGATGTTGAACAACGTGACTTCGGGACCGATCATGCCCGGGTCGGATACATACTGGCCATGAACTGGAACTTGCCAGAGGATATTTGTTTGGGCATTAGAAGTCATCACGAACTGCTGGCTATGGAACAAGCTGAGTCGGGAGTTCCTCTCGCCAGCCAATATCTAATTGCAACCAGCCAGACGGCGGGGCACATCCTGCATTGCATCACTGGACTTAGTAACACAAGCGAATGGCAAAAAATTGGTCCTGCTTGCCTGAGAATTCTGGGTCTCAGTGAGGATGAACTCCCAGCCCTGTGCGCAGCAGGCGCAGAAATCCTTGAGGCCGTCGA
>CAIRAO010000385.1 GCA_903876625.1 uncultured Gallionellaceae bacterium
GCAATCACCCATTTTTGTAAAAACTAGGCAATTTTTTGAGAACACGGCATTCCAAGGTTTGTCATTTGATTTAAAATATTTACTGCTATTTTGCTTTCTATTGAACTATTCAAGCTCGAAGTGCACCAAGTAAATAAATTTTTTCCTCTAGCAACATTTCTGTTGGTGTTTTAAATCCATGCCTTCTTCTTGGTAAATTGTTGAGCTTAGTTATCACATTGTTTACAATCTCCTGCGTTAATAGTTTTGCGTCAGTTTTTTTAGGTATGAATCTATGCAGCAAAGCATGAGTAGTTTCTACATAGGGCTTTTGCCAAGGACTACCTGGATTACAGAAATAGGTTGGCACTCCGGCTACTTGGCTTATAATCAAGTGATCAACGAACTCTTTGCCATTATCAAATGTAATGCTCTTTCTCTTTGCTCTAGGGAAGTTGGTGATATTTTTTAATAGCTTCAAAGCTATAGGTTCACTATGTTTTGTCGCATTCAGATTAGCCATAAAATAACCCGTTTTCCTTTCCACCATTGTTGATAAATTGATTGATTTACTGCCTTTAAAAAACGTCAAATCAGCTTCAAAATTGCCAAATTCTTTTGCGTTGAGTTCGGGTCTTTGGCTAATAGACACGCGCCCTGGTATGCCATAATTACTTCTGGTTTTTCGACCATAATGTTGATTCCTTTTAGGCCTACTGCGCATCAAAAGCTTGTAAAGCTGTTGTTTCGCGCCAGCTTGACTATAAATGAATTGATAGATGGATTCATGCGAGATCGTAACTTTTGAACCTTGTTGCTTCAAGCGTCCGGCAACGATTTCTGGTGAATAACGATCTTCTCGCATGAGTTTTATTATCTCCTCTTTTAACTTAGGATATCGATCTATTTTCCTACCATGTCTAGCCTTTCTTGTTAGCGCTAATTGATGTGCAGTATCTGGTAAATAGCCAAGTTCAACAGATTTAGTATTGCGATTATATTCACGCACTAAAGCTGAATGATCTCTATCCATAGCGATGGCAATATTACGATATGTCACGCCTTGTTTTCGCATAATAAATAATTTTTCTCTTTCTTCTTGAGAAAGTTGTGTATATTCTGTCATCTGGGTAGCCTCTTCCAAGATGCTACCTTCTCACATAAACAGTTCTTTTGCCAAGCAAAATCTAAATCCGTATCAGGTAATATATCTTTTGGCTTTTAAGCGTCAAGGCAACCGCTGCGCGGCGCTTTTCAAGCGACCTTGACTCTTAACGCTGCAAAGATCTTATCCCGATATCGGATTAAGCTTCTCTGTCACCATGGTCTGGTGCAGTTCATAATAGAATTTTTGAAAATGGTGCTTTTAGGGAAATTGATTCGCAAAAAATCAAATTACTTTGGCAGCATAAGTCCGAAGAACCAATAGGGGTTATTGAGGAGATTTATGAAGCAACAAAGGGCGAGGCAATTATCACAACTGAGGTGGGGCAAAATCAGATGTGGAGTTGTCAGTGGTATAAATACACAGAGCCGC
>CAIRAO010000386.1 GCA_903876625.1 uncultured Gallionellaceae bacterium
ATTGCTACCGATGATACTGAACCACCGTCCTGCACCCAAATAGTACCATTGAAATATTCAGGTATAGATAAAGATGTATTCCAACGAATAGCACCGGCAGATACAGTGCCGGGTCTTTGAATAGTAGTGCCCGCCGGTAAACCTACCGCACCAGTTCCACCAAGTGTCAATAATGTTGTTTGTAGTGGTGTTATTGTTTCATTTAGAATATCAAAATCCATTACCTTGTAACCTGTGTATAATTACACTATTTATCAAAAATTCAATGGATTTATTCTCAGTGAAAAATATGCCCGGTAAAACCGGGCATATTTTTCCATATAATATAAATATTAGTTAGTTACCTGTACAAGTTCTACAGAAGCAACCCATCGAATAGTTTGACTATTATTTCCTACAACGGTGATTTTCAATGAACCATTTGTCGTATCTGCTGATAATACAGGGTCATTTCCAGCAACTAATCCGACGCGAGCAATAGTGGGGCAGGGTTGCGAAAGCCTGGCTTTGGTTTAATGATTGGGCGGGTTGCTGGTTGGGTAATCATTTGGTGGCAGATCACCCGCAGATAGAAATTCATTTGCAAACACGTGTTGCAGCCAACAAGATTACAAAGATTCCCTACGGAGCAGATTCCGTAACCGCAGCTTCAGTTGAGCCGGTGCTTGCGATGGGGTTGGAACCGGGCCGCTATATGACGGTGATTGCTCGACCAGAACCTGAGAATTCAATTTTAGAAGTTGTGCAGGGTTTCTCTGCAAAACCTCGCGGCTATAAGCTGGTGGTGTTGGGCACCTATCATGATACCAATCTTTACCATAATTCCGTTAAAGCAGCGGGTAGTGCAGAGGTTTTATTCGTTAATGCCATCTACGACAAAACCATCGTTCAATCGCTGCGCTACCACAGCGCGGTATATGTGCACGGGCATCAAGCGGGTGGTACCAATCCATCTTTGGTTGAAGCATTAGGGGCGGGAAATGCTGTGATCGCGCATGACAATCATTTTAACCGTTGGGTTGTGGGTGAAGGGGCAATTTATTTCACCGACGATAATGATTTCTCAAGCTGCCTTGATAGCTTGATGGGCAATCCGGAAAAGCTTGGGGAATTAAGAGAACGTAGTCGCATGCGCTTCGAAGAGAAGTTTACTTGGGCAGCCATTTTGCATCGGTATGAAGTGTTGCTGACGAAATTCTTGCCAGAGGAACAGCGCGTTACTCATGCGGATTCATAACCCATGTGTCCGCAAAAGTTTAAATATTATTGGAACTATTAAGTAAGCTTTAAGCTACAAAACTAACCCTCCACTTATTCCTTCCCAAACAAATCCCGACTAAACACTTTATCCGCCACCTCGCGAATATCATCGGTATTAAATTTTGCCAGGGATTTTGCGGTGTAGCAAACGGGCACTGTAGATTTAAGCACCATCACCGCCTGCGGATTAATGCTGGTGACGTCTTGAATAACAGATTCAATCGAGTCGGTGTTAAATTGATTCGTCTGCGGATCGTAATCTGTCGGGGTGGCGATAGTTAGAAGAATGGCCAAGCATTAATCATTTCCGTTCGCTTAAATAACCGTAATTCAATTTTATTGACAGCAAAGAATACCGTTTGTTATATTACTGACTGGTTAGTAATTAATTGAGATTTAGCATTGAAAACGAATAGCATTCAAAAGAGTAGACGTCGAAAAGAAGCTCGGCCTTCCGAATTGATTGCTGCTGCACTCGAGTTATTTGTCGAACGTGGATTTGCTGCAACTAAACTGGATGATGTTGCGGCTAAGGCTGGCGTATCCAAAGGAACCCTTTACCTCTACTTTGAAAGCAAGGATGCGCTATTCAAAGCGGTTATTGAACAAGGTATTTTTCCTATCTTGGCAGAGGGGGCAACACTCTTGCAGCAGTTCGAAGGAAATAACGCGGCGCTTTTGAAAGAGTTCATGCAACGTTGGTGGCAGTTAATGGGAAATACCCCCGTGGGTGGAATTCCCAAAATAATGATTTCAGAATCAGGCAATTTTCCGGAAGTAGCAAACTATTACTACGATAATGTAATAGTTCGAGGGCGCGATTTGCTGCGCCAGGTATTGGAACGCGGTGTCACCGCTGGCGAATTTCGGGATATGGATGTTGAGACAACGATTGATGTAATTATGGCACCTGTACTGATGCTAATAGTGTGGCGATACTCTGTAGCGCCATGCGGTACGAAAGATCCCGAAAAATATATGAAAAGTTACCTCGATTTAATATTGAATGGATTAATGATGAAGAAGGAAACCCGGTTATGAACGCAACAGCTAGCGTATTAGTATCTCTATCGATATTTCCTCTGTTGTTAAGCGCGTGTGGAAAAGATGTTGCTGCGCCTACTGAGAAATCGTATCGCTTCGCCGAGACAATAATTATCGGCACTGCAGAGCAGAAACAAAGCGATTCATACAGCGGTGAAATTCACGCAAGGCATGAAACTGCCTTGGCTTTTCGCATTGGTGGCAAAATCACGGAACGCCTTGTGGATGCAGGTACAACAGTGAAGACAGGGCAAGTCCTGGCTCGAATAGATGCGACCGATGCCAGTTTGCAGAAAAGCTCGTCAGCAGCGCAATTGAAAATGGTTGAAGATGATTTGCTGCGCAATCGGGAATTGCGTGATAAAGGTTTTATCAGTCAGGCTGTGTTGGACGCCAAAGAATCATCATACAAGGTGGCAAAATCCCAGGACGAATTAGCACGAAATCAAAATGCCTACACCAATCTGGAAGCCGACCATGCAGGCATTGTTTTGGTAGCCTTGGCAGATATAGGGCAAGTCGTGAGTGCGGGTCAACCAATCTTTCAACTTGCACAAGAAGGCGAACGTGAAGTTTTGGTCGCCATTCCGGAGTCGCGCTTTGCCACTCTAAAAATTGGTATGCCCGCCGAGATTGAATTAAGTACAGATGGATCGGAAGCGCTAAAACTATATTCCGGACGTTTGCGCGAATTGTCACCGGCAGCCGATGCGGCGAGCAGGACCTATGCGGCTCGTGTGACGATTACGAATGCTGATGCGCAAATCGCATTGGGGATGACAGCGCGAGTACGCTTTGGTGTGGCTAAAAAATCCGGTGGTCAACTCGTACCGCTCTCGGCCCTATTCCAACAGGGAGATAAACCCGCGGTGTGGATTGTGGCGCAGGACGGTAGCGTATCTCTGCGTATGGTCAAGGTGGCAGCTTATCTGGATGAGGGCGCGTTGCTCGAGGATGGAGTTGCAACGGGTGAACGCATCGTCAGCGCGGGCGTTCATAAACTTGCACAGGGCGAGAAAATCAAAATTGTTGAAAACGGTAAAACAAAATGAAAGGAATTAATCTTTCTGAATGGGCACTGAAGCATCAGCAATTTGTGCTCTATCTGATCATCGTATTGACCGCAGCGGGAGTCATTTCCTATTTCAATCTGGGGCGCGCAGAAGACCCGTCATTCACCTTCAAAGTGATGGTTGTGCGTACACTCTGGCCGGGAGTGTCGGCACCGGAAGTCGAACGTGAGCTGACTGAGCGCATCGAAAAGAAATTGCAGGAAACACCCTGGGTGGATGTGTTGCGATCATCATCGAAACCGGGTGAATCTTTGGTTTTCATCAACCTGAAGGACTATACACCCAAAGAAGAAGTAGCCGAAGCATGGCGTCAAGTGCGCAAGAAAATTGATGACATTCGCTTGTCTCTGCCTGCCGGAGTCGTCGGCCCGTTTCCAAATGATGAATTCGGCGATGTGGATATCAATATATTTGCTTTGACGGGTGATGGTTTCGATCTCGCGCAACTACATCGTTTTGCTGATAAGGTGGCTCTTCAGCTTCGCGGTTTGCCCGATGTAAAGCGCATAGAGTTGATTGGTGTGCAAGATGAAAAGATTTACATTGATGTTGCACCCTATCGGCTTGCAGCGCTTTCAATAACGCCCGCCCAAGTGGGCGATGCCTTGCAAAAGCAAAATGCCGCGATCCCCGCCGGTTTTATTGAGACGAATACTGATCGCGTTCGAATGGTTGTATCCGGCGCGTACGACACTGTCGAACGGGTACGAAATACTGACTTGCTGATTAACGGGCACCATTTCCGTTTGGGCAATATTGCAAAAGTGAGTCATGGCTTGGCTGATCCCGCCAATCCCCGGATGAGAGTGGGAGGGCAACCGGCTATCGGGCTGGGCGTGATCATGGACAAAGGCGGGAATGTAATACATCTAGGCGATAGCTTGCGCAAGGAAATGAAGCGCATCCAGTCAGAGCTTCCTTTGGGAGTAGACGTTCATGTGGTTGCGAATCAACCAGAAGTAGTTGAAGGCTCTATCGAACTATTCCAAAGTTCCCTGTCTGAAGCCATTATCATCGTGCTGGCAGTTTCATTTTTGAGCCTGGGGGTGCGCACGGGCATGGTGGTCGCACTGTCAATACCGCTGGTGCTGGTCATTACTTTCTTTGCAATGAAAATTTTTGGCATCGACTTGCAGCGCATCTCACTGGGTGCGCTTGTCATCGCACTTGGACTTTTGGTGGACGATGCGATCATTGCCGTCGAAATGATGGTAGTCAAAATGGAACAGGGATGGGACAAATTCAAAGCGGCAACTTTCGCCTACACATCCACCGCTTTTCCCATGCTGACAGGTACTTTGATTACTGCAGCCGCATTTACGCCAGTGGGTTTTTCCAAATCGTCCGCGAGTGAATATACCGTTTCTATTTTTCAGGTAGTGACCATTGCGCTAGTGACATCGTGGCTCGTCGCAGTCGTATTCACACCTGTGATCGGTTTCAAATTGCTAGACCCGAAAGCATTGATTGCGAAAGCGCAAAAACATGGTGAGGATATATATGACACCCCGTTCTATCGCCGCTTTCGCGCATTGTTAACCTGGTGTCTGCGCAACCGCTGGAAGGTCATTTTTGCCACTGTGTTAATTTTTGTCCTGTCCATTGTTGCTTTTGGCAAATTTGTGCAACAACAATTTTTCCCGTCTTCAAGCCGCATGGAACTGATGGTGGATGTGTGGTTGCCACAAGGGGCCTCTCTCAAGGCGACAGAACAAGAGGTGGTTCGGATAGAACAACTGATCAAAGATGACAAGGCGATAGAAAGTTATTCATCTTACATCGGCAATGGCGCGCCGCGTTTTATGCTTTCTCTTGACCAACAATTATTTGCCGACAATTTCGGGCAATTTTTGATCGTCACAAAAGATATAGAAGCCCGTGAAGACTTCAAGAAAAGATTGGAAGAAAAATTTTCCGGGCCGGAATTTTCAGGTATTCGTGTGCGCGTGGTTCGTCTGGAAAATGGTCCGCCGGTTGGCTATCCCGTTCAGTTTCGGGTGATGGGCGATGACCTGGTAAAGTTGCGCGAGATATCCGAGGAAGTTGCCAATCTGATGCGTGCGGACGCAGGTCTAAGTAGCATCAATTTTGACTGGAACGAAAAGATAAAGAGTGTGCGCGTCGAAGTTGACCAGGATAAAGCGCGCAAACTGGGCACTTCCAGCCTGGAAATTTCCCAGGCTTTGCAGGGTTGGCTTAACGGTGTTGTACTTACCCAGTTTCGAGAACGTGATCAGCTGATCGATGTGGTATGGCGCGGCGGGCACGGAGAGGTTCGTTCATTGAATAGTCTGCCCGATATTGTGATTCCGCTATCAAATGGCCGACATGTATTGCTCACACAAGTTGCAAAGTTGGTGCCGGTATTGGAGGAAGGCGTGATTTGGCGACGAAATCGCCTGCCAACAATGATTGTAAGAGGCGATGTGGTGGGCAAGACTCAACCGGCTACGGCATCTCTGCGCCTGAGCGAGCAATTGAACGCGGTTCGCGCCAAACTTCCAAACGGGTTTCGTATCGAAATGGGCGGTAGCATTGAGGAGTCAGGAAAGGGATCAACCGCGATCGCCGCAGTGATGCCGTTGATGCTGGTGGGCGTAACCACCTTGCTGATGATCCAGTTGCAAAGTATCAGTCGAACCTTCATGGTTTTACTCACTGCCCCGCTGGGTCTGATCGGGGTAGCAATGGCCTTGCTGATATTTCAAGTGCCGTTTGGTTTCGTCGCCAACCTTGGACTAATCGCTTTGGCCGGTATGATCATGCGTAACTCCGTTATTCTGGTGGATCAAATTCGGCAAGATGAAGAAGCTGGCAAACCATTATGGGAAGCAATCATCAGTTCCACTGTGCGTCGCTTCCGCCCGATTGTGCTCACTGCATCGGCTGCAATTCTGGCCATGATTCCGCTAACGCGCCAGGTGTTCTGGGGGCCGATGGCCGTATCAATTATGGGAGGATTGATTGTGGCCACACTGCTGACCTGTTTGTTTCTACCCGCCCTCTACGCGGCGTGGTATCGGGTGCGAGAAGATGTAACTATCAAGCCATGATCTACAAAAATAATTCATTTTTTGGAATATATATCCGTATGAAATTGTCAAAGTATATTTTTACTGCGCTCTATGCATTTGCTGCAAGCCCTCTGCTTGCTGCCGACTTGCTCGAGACCTATCATTCAGCCTTGAGTCAAGATCCGGCAATAGCTTCCGCGCGATCTTCTCAGCAAGCAGGCAAGGAAAAACTCAGTCAAGGCCGTTCTTTATTGCTGCCAAACATAAATCTGAGTGCAAATGC
>CAIRAO010000387.1 GCA_903876625.1 uncultured Gallionellaceae bacterium
ATGATCCAGCGGTTTTCTTCCAAACCTACAACAAACCATAGAAAACACAAACGCCAAGCAGACACTCCAAAATGCCGAGCAGTCGCTCGCCTCGGCAGAGCTTCAATACCAAAAAGATTCCGCATCGGCGCCGATTAACTATCAAAAAGACCAACTCACGCTCTCCAACGATCAAACCACTCTTGCCAACGAGTACACCAATGCGTTTAACATACAACCACAATAAATTCAGCTCCTGCCGCTAATCTGACATCACTGATGTTAAGAGTATGGTTACTGGGAGCGCCTCTCAAGGTTGGATCGGTGGAGAATGAATATTGTGTCTTGGCGATACAAACAGGAAAGTGTCCATAACCCGCATTTTGAAAGTATTCAAGTTTCCCGATCGTCTTTTTGTCAGCAACGATATCGGATGCGCCATAGATTTTTGTTGCAACTGCTTTGATCTTGTTCCAAAGCGTTTCATGGTTTTCATAGGCAAATTTGAAATCGTTTGGTTGATCACACATCTTAACGACTGCATGAGCCAGATCGACTGCACCTTTGCCCCCTTCAGCCCAATGACGTGCCACAATGACCTCTGCTCCATGTGTAAGTGCGCTGGCTCTTAGCAGATCTATCTCAGCTGACGTATCTTCAGTACGATGATTAATTGCAACTAAACAGGGCAATCCAAAATGGTTGCGGATATTGTCGATGTGACGTTCAAGATTTACCAGGCCCTTTTTCAAAGCGGTCAAATTTTCTTTGCTGGTTTCTTTTACCTCGACTCCGCCGTGATATTTCAAGGCGCGCACCGTCGCCACGATCACGACCGCCGAGGGTTTCAATCCGGATTTGCGACATTTGATGTCAATAAATTTTTCAGCCCCGAGATCAGCACCAAATCCGGCTTCAGTAACCACGTAATCAGCCAATTTCAATGCCGTAGAGGTGGCGATGACTGAATTGCACCCATGGGCAATATTTGCAAATGGTCCGCCATGAATGAATGCCAGATTATTCTCCATGGTTTGTACGATATTGGGAGAAAAGGCATCACGCAGCATGGCGGTCATTGATCCTTGGGCATTCAAATCGCGCGCACGCACAGGTTTATGATCAGTCGTATATCCAATTACAATATCCCCTAATTTTTCTTTCAAGTCGTCTAGGCTGGTTGCCAGGCAAAATATTGCCATGACTTCAGAAGCGACCACGATATCGAAGCCATCTTCTCTTACATAACCATTGCCAGGACCTCCAAGTCCAATGGTGATCTTGCGTAGCGCACGGTCATTCATATCAATGACCCGCTTCCAAGTTATACGCCTGGTATCGATATTGAGTTCGTTACCGTGGTGTATGTGGTTATCGATCAAGGCTGCGAGAAGATTATTTGCCAGAGAAATGGCATTAAAATCGCCGGTGAAATGCAGATTGATATCTTCCATTGGCACTACTTGTGAATATCCACCACCCGCTGCCCCACCCTTCATACCAAACACGGGCCCAAGTGATGGTTCGCGCAAACAGATCAGTGCTTTCTTGCCGATATGATTCAGGCCATCCCCCAAGCCAACTGTGGTCGTCGTTTTTCCTTCACCAGCAGGAGTCGGGGAAATAGCCGTAACCAGAATCAATTTTCCGTTAGGTTGGTCTGCAACGCTGGCCGCGTATTCCAAAGAAAGCTTCGCTTTGTAACGGCCATAAGGCTCCAAGGCTTCAGCTGGAATGTTTGCCCATTCCTCCGCCAGTTCAATAATTGTTCTTTTCGAAGCAGATTGCGCGATTTCAATATTGCTTTTCACAATTTAACTCTCTTCCAAATTACATTCATACATACTTACACATTGCAGATCTATATTTCTAATGCACCATTTGATTCATCTCGATGATAGGCATTAAAATCGCTAGCACGATGAGCAGCACGACCCCGCCCATTGTAAGTATCAGTAGCGGCTCAAGCAAAGCAGTCAATATCGAAGTGTAGTTGCCCACCTCTTGTTCCTGCTGAATTGCAGCACGGTCTAGCATGATATCCAACTTGCCGCTGGATTCCCCGCTGGCGATCAGGTGAATAAGGATTGGTGGAAATAACTTTGAAATGGCCAATGCACGGCTCAATTCGACACCTTCGCGTACTTTTTTTGCAGCCTCTTCCAATGCACGTCGCATAGGCAAGTTATTTACTACGCCGGTAGCGGCCTGCAATGAACTTAACAAGGGAACGCCGCTGCCCGCAAGAATTGCCAATGTGCTAGCCATACGCGCTGCATTGATCCCTCGGACCAGTCGACCGAATACCGGAAACTTTAACAAGCGCAGATGCCATTGAAAGCGGATCTCTTCGCGTTGCAATACCATGCGGGCGGCAAAAACTGTAGCAACTATAAGCATCAACAAATAGGGCCAAGTGGCTTGCAACCCTGAACTCAGACCGATCAACATTCTTGTCAACAATGGCAGGCTTTGATGTGATTGCTGAAAAACACTGACCACCTGTGGCACCACATACATTAACAACCCGGTGACTACTAGCAATGCAACAGCTGTGACGATGGCAGGATATACAAAAGCCAGACCTACTTTTTGCTGCAACGCCTGGCGAGACTCGGTATAGTCTGCAAGCCTTAACATCACATGTCCCAACTCGCCGGAAGATTCACCCGCCTTGACCAGTGCCCGGTAGATATCCGGAAACACACGCTCATACTTTCCCATTGCTTGTGCCAGCGTGTGGCCGGCTAATATTTCGGCACGCACACCTGCAAGTACTTGGGTTACCGTTTCGCTGTCGCTTTGTTCGATCAGCGCATTGAAAGCCTGCTCTAAAGTCAATCCGGCGGCCAACAAGGTTGCCAACTGCCGGGTAATCAAACTGAGTTGCGAGCTTGAGATTCCCGAGCGAAATCTCTCTCGCCAACTTCCAGTAGCGCCTGTTTGGAGATTATCTTGTGAAACAGCTTGAACAAAAAGTACCGTCAGATCTGAATCGCGCAGATTTGCTCTGGCTTGGCGCAAAGTATCAGCTTCAATTACTCCACGCGAATCCCGACCTTCAGCATCTAGTGCTTCATATCTGAATGCAGCCATTATTCATTCATAGCTTATTAGAATTTCTGTATGAATTATGGCGATGTTTTCTCGCTCTGAGCCAACTTTCGCCAGGTTTCAACTACGGTATCCGGATTAAGTGACATGGTCTGAATACCGATTTCCATTAGCCACTGGGCAAAATCGAAGTGGTCAGATGGACCTTGCCCGCATATACCGACATATTTATTCAGCCTGTTGCAAGTAGTAATCGCCATCTTCAGCAACACCTTGACCGCCGCATCTCGCTCGTCGAAACGATCTGCCACGAGGCTGGAATCTCGATCAAGGCCGAGAGTCAGCTGTGTTAAATCATTTGAACCGATCGAAAAACCGTCAAAATACTGCAAGAAATCTTCAGCCAGAAGCGCATTGGAAGGTATCTCACACATCATGATGAGACGCAAACCATTCACACCACGCTTTAGTCCGTGATTTTCTAGCGTGGTCACTACTTCGCGCGCTTCTTGCACAGTACGTACAAACGGAACCATCAGTTCAACGTTTGTATATCCCAGTTTTTCACGTACGCGTTTCATAGCGCGACACTCCAACTCGAAGCAATCGCTAAAGTTTGGAGCGACATAACGACCTGCGCCACGGAAACCGATCATCGGATTTTCTTCCATTGGTTCATAGATTTCACCGCCCAACAGTTTTCTGTATTCGTTAGACTTGAAGTCAGATAATCGCACGATGACAGTCTTGGGCCAGAACGCTGCAGCAAGAGTCGCAACACCCTCGACGATCTTTTCTACGTAAAATTCAACAGGATCAGAGTAACCGGCTGAACGGCGTGCCACCGCATCATGCAATTTGCCAGGGAGCTTGTTGAACTCAAGCACTGCCTTGGGGTGGATGCCGATCAGATTATTAATGATGAATTCGAGGCGAGCCAAACCCACACCTGCCGATGGTAATTGGGCAAACTCAAATGCCAACGTAGGATTACCTACGTTCAGCATTAGCTTGACGGGAATCGGAGGCAATGCATCTTCACTGTTAACTACAACCTCGAAAGGTAAACTACCGTGATAAACATAACCCGTGTCGCCTTCCGCACAGGAAGCAGTGACAGTTTCACCTTCTTGCAATGCCGAAGTTGCATGTCCGCAACCAACAATTGCAGGAATACCCAATTCACGCGCAATGATCGCAGCATGGCAGGTACGTCCGCCACGATTGGTGATGATGGCTGATGCCCGCTTCATCACGGGTTCCCAATTTGGATCGGTCATATCAGTGACAAGCACATCGCCCGCTTGAACTTTATCCATTTCGGCGGTGCTACCGACGATGCGTACACGTCCAGATCCGATCTTTTGTCCGATAGCACGCCCTTCTACCAATACAACTCCACGTTGTTGCAAACGGTACTTCTCCGTTGCACCGCTGGATGCATTTGATTTAACCGTTTCTGGACGTGCTTGCAGAATATATAACTTGCCGTCGATGCCATCTTTGCCCCATTCAATATCCATCGGGCGACCATAATGCTTTTCAATTGAAACCGCATAACGCGCTAACTGCAGTACGTCTTCGTCATTCAGTGAAAAATGCGATTGATGAGCAGGGGGAACCGGTTCTATTCTTGTAGAGCGACCGGCTGAACGCTGTACATCAAATACCATTCGCTGCTGTTTCGATCCTAAGCTGCGACGAATAACTGCGGGAAAACCTCCTGCGAGTTGCTGTTTGTGTACATAAAATTCATCCGGATTGACAGCACCCTGCACGACCATTTCACCCAAACCATAGGAGGATGTAATAAATACCACATCACGGAATCCTGATTCGGTATCCAAAGTGAACATGACACCGGAAGCCCCCGTATCTGAACGCACCATGCGCTGCACACCAGCGGAAAGTGCAACATCTGCATGTGTAAAATCTTTGTGAACACGGTACGAGATAGCGCGGTCGTTATATAGCGAGGCAAACACCTCGCGTATCGCGTGAAGAATATTGTCGATGCCGTGAATATTAAGGAAAGTTTCTTGCTGTCCTGCAAATGAGGCATCCGGTAAGTCTTCAGCCGTAGCAGAAGAACGTACTGCGAAACTTTCTTCGCCTCCAGTGGCTAATTTGGAATAGTGTTCACGAATCTCGGCTTCCAAGCGTTTGGGTAAAGGCGCCTCAACGATCCAGCTACGAATCGTGCGGCCCGTTTCAGCTAACGCTACGACGTCATCCACATTGAGCTTTGAAACCGCATCCTCGATGCGCTTGTCCAAGCCGTCATTCGCCAAGAAATCCCGATAGGCCTGTGACGTGGTGGCAAATCCACCCGGAACATTTACCCCGGAAGAACTCAAGTTTGAAATCATTTCGCCAAGAGAAGCATTTTTACCGCCCACTTCCGGGATGTCGTTAATGCCTAGTGCTTCAAATGGAATAACATAAGGCTGCATGAACTACTCCTGTTTTTTAATTTACTTTAGACTGATTCAATCTAAATTTTTTCTAAACCGCATTGTGAGCCATTTAACGATTTAGTGCTCATTTTTGCAATGACCTTCGCAATGATTTCCACATCCTCCACAACCTAATTTGCGTGGGGGACCAAATTCAGGATGCCGATGCGCAAATAAATGTGCAAGACGATCCACTATTACCCAGCCCAGCATCATTGCAAGAACCAAACCTATCGTGATCAGATAAGTCATTCGCCACCTCCGATTCCAGCAAAACCCATAAATGATAGAGACAGCAAGCCACCCAATACAACACTGATCGCAGCGCCCTGCACCAGCGTGGGCACATTGGAAAGTTGCATACGTTCACGCAATCCTGCCATCAGGATCAATGCAAGTGTAAATCCTATACCGCCACCAATACTATAAGCCAGCGATTGCACGAAATTATAGTTACGTGCAGTTTGAAATAATGCTACACCAAGCACAGCGCAATTAGTCGTTATCAGCGGCAGGTATATGCCCAGTTGTCTGAATAATTCCGGGAAAGTCTTTTTTACGAACATTTCGACCAATTGTACAGCGCACGCAATGACGGTGATAAAGGTGATCACACTTAAAAATTCCAGATGAAAATGTACAAGCAGCATGTTCAGGAAATATGCAGATACAGAGGCTACCAAAATGACGAATGCAGTGGCGATACCCATAGGCACAGCGGTACTCAGTTTTTGCGAAACCCCGAGGAAAGGACACATGCCAAGAAACATTGCCAGCACGAAATTACCCGGCAGAATGGTCGTCAACAGTATATTGGCAACGGTATCGTTGTTCATGATTGCGTTCCTTCTACCTGTTTATTTCCTTTTGAACTCATTTGCTGATAAGCAGCAAACACGATGAGCCAGCCAGCCAATACAAAAAAACCACCCGGTGGTAATACCATCACGACCCAAGGTTGGAAATGAGGACCGAATAATGTAATACCGAATAGTTTACCTGCACCCAGTATCTCGCGCACACAACCAATCGCGAACAAACCCAAAGTAAAACCCAACCCCATTCCAATCGCATTGAGTGTGGCTGGTAAGGGCGGATTCTTTGCAGCATGAGCTTCAGCACGTCCTAACAAAATACAATTAGCCACGATCAGTTTTATATAGGCACCCAGCGCTTCATATAGATCAAGACTAATTGCTTGTATCGCATAATCTACGACGGTAACGAAGGTGGCAATAATAACAATATAACTGGCAATACGAACTTGTTTGGGAATGGCACTACGCAATAATGAGACCAGCATACAAGAAGCACCCAAAACAAAAGTTGTGGCCAAACCCATTGAAATTGAATTCACTGCCGACACCGTAACAGCCAGTGTCGGGCACATACCCAACACCATGATAAAGATCGGATTTTGCTTCCAAATACCGTCGAGAAATTCATCGAAATTCGAAGGTGCACTCATGATGGATTCCTTAGTTTTTCAATATTCGGCACCAGTCTCGGCAACAAAGTTTGAGCAGATTCGTTGATCCCACGTCCGACAGCTTTGGATGTTACTGTTGCCCCCGCAATGGCATCGATCTGCCACGGGTTCGTTTTGGTTCCATGTTTAACTGTCTTTACAGCATTCGCAAGGCTCTGCATATCGGCAGATAAATTCACATCCAAAGAAGTAAAGTTTTTCAAGAAATCTTCGTCAGTTAAAATCTTATCTCCTATCCCAGGCGTTTCACGCATCGATACGACACCAATGCCAGTAATCGTTTTTTTCTCAATATCGTAAGCGTAGAGTACCCGCACCTGATCGGCATAACCTGCTGACGAAGCTTCTGCTGCTATTCCTGCCAATTTATTCGCCTCATCGTACACCGCGTAGAATATCATCGCTTGTGTGGGTGGTTGATCCTGTCCTTCTGCGGCAATAATTCCTGTCGGTGTAGCAAAATACGTAACGACTTTTTTTGCATTTGGAATGACTTTGAACACTTGTCGTTCCAAGGCGAGTTTCTTGTTTGCGTTTACCGCGGGTAAAGTGATCTGATACACGCCCACGATGATGATGCCACAGATGACCGAGACCAGTCCCAGTGTGCGCACCATGGCAAAACTTGGCGTGATGGTTCTTGGCTCATCGCTCATTTTTTGTCCCGTTCTTGTCCGAAAACGCGCGGTTGGCTGAACTGATCTAGCAAAGGACTTGCTGCATTTGCAATTAAGATGGCATACATCACACCTTCGGTAAGTCCGCCGAAATATCTGATCACCACAGTCAGTATGCCTATAAGTGCTCCATACATCCAAATGCCACGCGGAGTTACGGGTGACGTTGCCATATCCGTCGCCATGAACCATGCCCCCAACATCAGCCCTCCCGAAAGCAATACGAATGAAGGAGTTGGATATCGAGCAGGATTAGTCAAATAAAAAGTTCCTGCAACAATCACTACACTGCCTAAAACAGAAACCGGAATACGCCAATCCAGAAACTTTCTGACCGCCAAATACAGGCCACAAAGCAGAATTAAAATCGCTGAGGTCTCGCCCGCGCTTGCGGTGACATGACCGGTCAAGAAGTCCATAGATGAAGCAGAGATGTTTTCGAATTTCCAACGCGCCAAGGGTGTTGCCCCGGTAAAAGCATCTACACCCTGATGCTTTGCCCAAAGTACAACCTCAGGTGGTGACATAAAGGGTGCAGCGAGCGAAGAAGGAATGAATTCACTAAATCGATGCGGTGCAAAAGCCGGCACCCAAGTACTGATCGCTGTAGGAAAAGCGGCCTGTACAAAAGCACGCCCGATCAATGCCGGATTAAAAGGATTTTGACCCAAGCCGCCGAATAATGATTTGCCTAACCAGATCGCTGATAACCCGGCTACTGCACCCATCCATAAAGGGAAGGCAGGAGGTAAGGTGAGCGCCAAAATGATGCCAGTGATTGCAGCACTCCAATCCGACAGCGTGTTGACTGATCCTGAAAAGTGATTGTTTATACGTTCTGCCGCTAAACAAGAAAGGGTAACAACCAAGATCAATGCCGCAGCTGATAACCCGTATTGCCAGACCGAAAAAATACAAAGGGGCAACATTGAATAAACAACATTGCGCATGATAGTCGGCACATCACGACCGCTATGCTGGTGTGGAGCGGCGCGCAACTCGATTTGTTGAGTCATGCAGAACGCGCCTTATCTTTAAGAAAGGACTTGGCGATACGAAATTGTTGCACCAGGGGGATATGCGAGGGACACACATAACTGCAACAACCGCATTCAAAACATTCGCCAAGCGAAAAACGATCTGCCATCATTTCAAACTCACGTTTGGCAGCAAGTAATCCCATTTGAGTGGGATTTAATTTTTTCGGGCAAGCACTCAGGCACTCGCCGCAATGGATACAGGGATAGCTACGTTGTGGTTCGACTTCTGATTTGCCAAAAGCCAACACACCGCAAACCCCTTTTGTTATCGGTACATCCAGCGAAGAAACAGCCGCACCCATCATCGGGCCACCTAAAATCACTTCGCTGGCATTGCTCCGTGCACCTACCCATTCGAGCAAAAAACGCAATGGAGTACCTAATGGAACAATATAGTTTCCGGGTCTTGCCACGGCAGGGCCGGCAACAGTAATTACACGTTCGGTCATGCCTTCACCCAAGGGTAACAGCTTTCCCATATAGGCGAGTGTCATCACATTATTCATGATCACGCCAATAGCCGAACTGCGTTTTCCGACAGGCACTTCACGCCCTAATATGGCGTAAGTCATCGTTTCTGCTGCACCTTGTGGGTACTTTGTTTCTAGCACTTTGATTGACACTGTACCATCGGCAGGCAATGCCGCTTCCAAAGCGGCAATCGCATCTAGTTTGTTGTCTTCAACGCCTATAATTGCTCGTGGTGCTCCACATACTCTGCGTGCGTATTTAACCCCTGTCATTACATCATGAGCTCGTTCGAGCATGATGCGATGATCACAAGTGAGAAAGGGTTCGCACTCGGCGCCATTCACCAGCAAGGTGTCGATGACAGCACCAGAGGGCGGAACCAACTTGGCATGTGTAGGAAAAACTGCACCACCCTTCCCCGCCACACCAACCTCTTGCATTACCATTGCAAGAGCTTTTCCCCTCAGGCATTCAAGTTCATGGGGATTGCGAATTTTCACTTCCTGTCCGTCGGCTTCATACACACGGATCGTGATCGCCATTTCCATTTTGCCGGTATCAGATGCGATCGGTGAAATCGCTTCCACGACACCGGTGGCCGGTGCATGTATTGGCAAGGAAAGAAATCCATCTGGGGTTGCGATGATTTCTCCACGCAACACTTCTTGCCCCACTCTTACAGCTGCAATTGCAGGTTTGCCGATGTGTTGAGACAATGGCACAAACAATCTCGGCGCATACGGGAACCGGCGTATAGGCAAACTTCCGGTCTCTTTATGGTAGACCGGATGAATACCGTGATCAAAAGTCGGTACGCGGTTTAGGAAAGGCAATCGCATATTCAATTGAACTTGGCCGCACGTAGTTTGAGTTTATCGAGATTGGCCTCGTTCATATTCCAAGGCGTCCCCGGATGAATGACACCCGCTGTACATTTTTCGGCCGCTTTAACGATATCAACATAGGACCCTGCCTTTGGATTTACGATGATGACTTTCTTGGCATCGTTGTAGGCGAAAATCTTCGGATTGATATTGATACATTCATCACACGCAGTGCATTCAGGTGAGTCAACCCATACCTGTTCATAGCTATCTGCCTCAACCGCAACAGTTGCCGGTAGAGGTGTATCAGTTGAACTGATTCCAAAACCGGTTGAAAGTTTCTGAATCAATTCCTGGCGAACGCGAGTGGCTATCGCTTCTTCATTTACAATCGGACGGCTAACACCGCTCACATCCTTTAGTTGGTGCCAGAATTGCAATCGTTCTTCGCATGACCGAACCATTTCAACTGATACCAGCACACGTATAAGACGATTCTTCTTGTCGACGGACCAAATGAAGGGGAACTTTCCCTCACGCTCATCTTCAGCAAGTTTCAAGAAATCACCCAGCAACACCATGTCATCATTCCAGGTTTCCGGCGGTGCCTTCTTGAACTGTTTGGCAAAACGACCTTCACTCAAAGCAAAGTCTGCAAAGGTCATCGGTAAAGACAGCGTTTTCTTTTCACCCTGCTCGTCCACGTAATCGAGGGAATAGGTCAGCCAGTCGGAATCTATTCCGGGGTTACCTTCCAGAGAAGCACATTCAGAGAAAGTCACGCCCAAATCAGGGTTGTAGCGGAACAGCGGGAAAGCACGTGACTCAACGGCCATTTTGCTTTGCGCCACCGCGCTGTTATCACCGACACCGTGCTCGGGAGGGCAAACAGCATAGACGTTGAACAATGCCGGACGGCGGCTGTTCAAACCGTCGATGAAGCTTTCCAGCAAATGAGTGACATTAGATAGCGCGCCCTGCATCACATATGAAGTGCGGTGAGCCATCCCAATGACACTGATCTCTTTGCGGCTTTCGGTTTTACCGTGTTTGCTTGCGCCGTAAGGAGACATATCCGCCACTTGCCCGATAAAGCCTGAAGTACAAGCTTGGCCACCCGTGTTTGAATACACCTGAGTATCGACGATCATGATCTTGATCGGTTTACCAGACATCAAGGCGCGCGAAAGATTTTGGAACCCGATGTCAAACATCGCACCGTCACCACCCATCGCTACAACTGGTGGGCAGAGATGCCACTCTTCGTCGCTGAGTTGTTCCCAATTAAAATGAGCAAAATAAATGTCGTTTTCTTCGGGATCGTAACCGCCAGAAATTTCCATTTCTACTTGGCGCACAGTCTTGAAACCTTCAACCATTTTCGACATATGACCTTCGAACACACCCATCGCAACAGAAGGTGAATCCTGGAATAAATGCGAGGTCCAAGGGAATGGATAAGGATTAAAAGGAAAGGTTGAGGCCCATACCGAGGTACAACCGGTTGAGTTGACCATGCCCATTTCGGCGCGCCCATTTTTGCTTGGACCTTCCATATAACGCCAACGCAGATCCTTCAGTTTTTCCAGCATTTGAGTAACGCGTTTCAACCATTTAGGATCAATCGGTTCACCGGGATGTTTTGCCAGCAAACTTTCCGATAAGTTAGCCAGTGTCAAATCGCGCCCGCTGTAGGTCTTAATCGCTTCCATCATCGCCTGAGTGTCGGTGAGATCGACTGAACTGCTGAGCTTCATACGAATATGATTTTCCAAATCGCCGATCAAACGATCAAGTTTGCCCAAAAATTTCTTCACGCGAGGTTGCAGCAGTGCAGTCACGGTACTGGTAAACAGGTGAATCGTTGATTTCTCGCCACACCCCAGACAAGCACCGTCGCCGCTGGCCATGGACTGGTAGTTATGCTTATCCAACAGCAAAGTTTCCAAGGCACCGACCTTTTCATCCAGATCATCAATGCGGCTGTATTGAGGCGGAGTGGTCGGCAGATCAAGCCAGAAATTCCAGTCTTCGCGCAGCGTTTCAATGCTTTCCCTGGTCTGTGTCACCATGGTCAAGGCGTTGTCGTCGCAAACTTCAACGCACAAGGCACACCCTTTGCAGGTATACGGATTGATGGTGATGGAGAATAGTCCACCCGTGCCTTTTTCCTTTTTTTCTTTCTGATTCCAATAGGGTTTCGTCGTGGCAAACTTGAATCCACCAATGGTTTCACGCAACAAATTTAATTCAACTTCCAAACGTGCACGTTCTTCACCTTGAGTTGGGTCTTCAACAAAAGCTTCGGTAATGGCATTCGATAACAAGGCGCTAACGTCCAGACCATCTTTGTCCAATGCGTTACGCAGTTTTTTGTCGACAACACGGCTGAATTTGCGCAGGAAGCGCGTTGGGCGTCCACCGACTTCAATCTTTTGGATTGCGGAATTAAGAACATCCGTTGTGGTCGAAACCAAACCTGGAATCGCGCTGTCCGGACATTGTGTATAACATTCTCCACAGGCGGTACAGTTCTCGGCTTTCCATTCGGGATGCTCGAAACGCACGCCTGTCATATCGCGATATACGCCGGTCACAGCAGGAATAACGGACAATCCCATGAAAGGATCGACCAGATTATCCGAACCCTGCCCCTTCATGTAGAAGCTGCCAGTCTGCTCCCAGAAACGGTGAATATCGGAAATGCCACCATCGCCTTCGGGTAGACGGCTCAGCATAATGGGTAATGCTGGCAAAGCTTTTCCAACCACCTTGGCACGCTGACCAATCTTCAATTCAGCGGTATTTATTTCAAATAATTCTTCATAACCACGGCGCACCACGCGAAGATTGTCATCGACGATGCGCTTACCTTTTTTGCCGAACTTGGATTCAAGCTGATTTTCGATGGCAGCAAACAGCGTCTCTTCACTCAAGCCTGCTCGTTCTTTCACATCTGAAGCATGGAAGAATGCACCCTGAAAAGCATTGCCCTGCATGCGCAGTTGCAAATCGGTATTGCTGGATTCTTCCCGGGCAATCTTGAAGGCATCCAGATAGAAAACACGAATTTTGTTATCTGCAATGAATTGCTGAGTACGCATCGGAAAAGTTTCCCAGACAGCTTCAGCATTCGACAGATTGCTCTGAATAATGAACACGCCGCCTTTGCGCATTCCTTCAAGCGCGTTGGTATGCAAAAACACTTGCGGGTCGGGCGACAACACAACATCTACATTGGTATATTCGCAGTTAATGCGAATTGGCTCAGGTGCAGCCGACAGATAATAAGTTGTCGGTTGACCTTTCTTCTCGGAGCCATATTTTGGATTTGCTTTTATGTCCCAACCCAGCAATTCAAACAGCGTCATTGCCAAATTCTTGCCGGTAGTCACGGCACCCCAACCACCGATCGAATGCATGCGCACAGCAATTGCATTTTTTGGCAACAAATTGGGATTCTCGGAGCCGCGCAATGCCAGATTTTTAATACCCGGATAGGCTGCTTGAAGTTCCTGTTGGCGAATCTCCTGCTTTGGATTAGCCGATTCCTCGCGCACAAAATCAACTGACAAATAATAGAATTTGCGATGAGCTGCGCCCGGCAACATATTTTCTACTGCCGCGATCAATCCCTCCGGTTGCAAATCACGCGAACCCAAACCGTAACAGCCGGAATACAGCGAAGGCATTTCTTTGGCTGTTTCATACGAAGCGTATTCTGGATATGAGTTTTCGCGCGCGTTCTCTACGCATTTAGTAATCGTTGAACGCACTTCGCGCATTAGCGGCAAATCTTCAGAAAGGGGTTGGTCAGTGCGCTCCAATACAGCTACGCCCTTTTTGCCTTTGAGTACTTTACCCAGCAAGTCACCGGGGAAAGGGCGGAACATGGTGATATTGACTACGCCCACTTTGATCTTGCGATTTTCACGCAGCCAGTCTGCCACTGCAGCGGCTTGTACCGTCATGCTGCCTTGACCAAGAATGATGTAATCAGCATCGTTACAACGATAAGCATCGACACGGTTATAGCGGCGTCCGGTCAATTTTTGAAACTCATCGGCTGATTGATCGAACAATGCAGAAATATGATCAAAGAAATACGGGCGTTGTCCGGCAACAGCTTGCATGTAGGCATCCTGGTTAGCCACACCGCCAGTCATCATTGGATTATCTACATCCCAGCTGGATGGTATGCGGCGACGCTTCGGGCCATACAACATTTTTTGCGCAGGTGTCGGAGTATCGATGATGTCATCACCGTCACCCAAAAACTCGGCGATCAATTCTCTTTCCGGTACCAGCATCGGTTCGATCAGATGCGTGGTCAGAAAACCATCTTGCGCAACGATGGCTGGCGTAAGAGCCAGTTCAGCAGTTTTGCGTCCGATCATGTTCAAATCGGCTGCTTCCTGCGCATTTTTAGCCATTACCTGGATGAAGCCGGTATCGTCGGCACAATGGTAATCGTCATGCGCGCAATGCACATTCAACGATGCTTTAGTAATAGCACGGCAACCCAGATTCAAAACATAGGGCAAACGTTTGCCGACTGCCGCATACAGCGATTCGTGCATGAATGCCAGACCTTGCGAAGACGTAAAATTAACAGCACGCAACCCTGTCATGGAAAGACCTGCGGTAACTCCTGCTGCCGCATGTTCGGATTCTGGTTCAATAAAGATCAGCGGCTTGCCTGCTGCATTGAGATGCCCCTTGGCAACTTCTTCAGCCCAATATTCACCCATCTGTGTTGAAGGCGTGATGGGATAAGCGCCTGCACCTTGAGAGGCTTCGCGCTCGACTAAAATAACGGCTGTGTTTCCATCGATTGCATCACGAACACCCGGATACTTGTATTTTGTATGGCAGCCTTCAGTGCTGGTAGCCGCACCGATCAGTTTAAATTGCTTGAGTTTGTTCAACATGATGTTCCCCTAGGCTTCGACAGTGGCAGGTAATGCTTCGATACGAATGATTTTTTTGGCAGACTTGCCTTTAATAACGCGGTCGCCTTCGAGCCAAACTATCGCTCCGGTGGGGCACCGCTCGATTGCTTTTCGATTTGCGCTTGTGTTCATTTCATAGTCGATCACGGCAAGATTGCGCTCAAGACGAATGACATCTGCCTCGCTATCCATTACACAGCGTCCACAGGCGGTACAAGCGACTTCACATACCGCTTCAGAAACATCGGGGTCGGACTCATTGCGACAAGCCAGCCATAGTTGGCGAGAGACGCCTTGGATTGAAAATAAATTCTTTGGACAAATATCAACACAGTCGCCGCAGGCCGTACATTTGGCACTATCAACGACGGGTAATCCGTGGCTATCCATTTTGATGGCGTCGAAATCGCATACGTCGGCACAGTCACCCAAACCAAGGCAACCCCACGCGCAACTTTTTCCACCACCACCTGAAACTGCTGCGGCTCGGCAAGAAGAATGGCCGACATAATTCGCACGCATCTTGGCAACATGATTGCCACCGGCGCAAGCAAGCCGAGCCACTCGTTTTTCCACATTACCCATCGCAACACCCAACAGGGCGGCGATATTTTTGTTTTGATCGGTCGTATTGACTGTACAGCAAGCGGGATCGATTTTGCCTTCAACTGTTTGTTCGGCAAAATTACGACAGCCTGCAGCAATAGAGCTGTGCTGTTCACGAATGTTTCCACCAGACTTGAACCATTCAGGTACGGCACGTGAGAGCCAGTC
>CAIRAO010000388.1 GCA_903876625.1 uncultured Gallionellaceae bacterium
CCTTCTACAAATACATTAAAATTAAATGTATTTTCTTTATAATAATACTACATTTGTCTAGGATGATGGACCTATTCTTCTTCACATTCGAGATATTAATTCCCATGCTAATATACGTGATTTAGCATTATCTCAAGACAGTGACAAATTAGAACAACTGTTTCATCAATATATTGCAAAATATCATAAAACTTATGAACTAACTTCTAAAGAGTATGATTCCAGATTTCAAAAGTTCAAATCAAATTTAGCAGTATATCATGAACTAAATGAAAGAGAAATTGCGAATGGTGGCACAGCTGTTCATGGAATTTCAAAGTTTTCAGATATGACCGAAGATGAAATCTCCAAGATAATTATTGGAGAATCAACACCTTCAATATTTGAGAAATCCCAAAAAACAGTTCAGCTACACTCAGACAACCATCAGTCTTATCAGGAAAATGAAATAACAGGTTTACAACTATCTTCTAGGTATAGTAATGTAAAATTTTCAGATTGGCGCGGAATTTATACAACTCCAGTCAAAGATCAAGGAGCATGTGGTAGTTGTTGGGCACATTCTGGGATAGAACAAATTGAATCAGACGCAATTCGAACTCTAGGTAAGTCTTACGGATATACTAATACAAGCGAGTTTTCGGTACAAGAATTAGTGGATTGTGACACACAGTCAATTGGATGTTCTGGAGGGAGAGCAGAGGCAGCTTACATTTCAATTATGAATAGAATAGGGGGTGTTGGGTACGCCCGTGATTATCCTTATACTGCAAAAGAGAGTGGAGTTTGTAAGACAGATACTTCTCGATTTGCTGTTGGTTTATCAGGCTACACAATCATAGATGGTGAAAGTTCGATGAAGGACTATGTGTTGTCGACGGGGCCTTTAGCAGTTGCACTATGCGCCTCAACGTTTTATTATTACACTGGCGGTGTCCTCACTAGTACTTGTTCGACTATAAACCACGCTGTGCAGCTCGTGGGTATTAACTTGAATGACCCCGACTTACCATACTGGATAGTAAGTTAATTAGCAAGCTAGATACTCCATTAGACTACATTTACTCATACCGTAACATTACAGGTTCGCAATTCCTGGGGCAAAGACTTTGGAAATAACGGCTACATTTACATAAAGTACGGAGTGAATATGTGTCTGCTAGCGAGTGGAGGAGGGAGCTACGTGCTGCCAACATGGAAGACTGTACGTCCGTCTATATCGCCTACCCTAGCACCGACGAAACCTACACTCAGTCCCAAGTCATCCGTTATGCCAACTACTGCATCCCCTACAAAATGTAAGACTAATTTTATTTCATTATGCAAACTGCTGTATTATCAAGTAAATAAACGTAACCTGTAATTTTCGTGTAGGGAAACCATCGGTGTCCCCTTCGTCATGTAAGTTATTTTCTTTTAGGAAAACATATGAAATGAAATGAAGTAATGTATCTTACCACTGTTTGTGAAAGATTCTTTGAAAGTGCAATTCTCAAATAGTGGACTTTCCGGATTTTACCCATGGTTGTGTATCAGCAATGTAGGAGGAGGATTGGATACTTTTTTTGAATTCATTAACTGCGATGCAGGTGACCTCAGTCAGTTCTTTTACTATGATTCAACATTGCAGCAGATCAAAAACTATAACACGGGCTTATGCATGAGTGATTTGGGGTATACTTCATATGTATCTGGATTTCAAAGTCTACATTGCGATCCTACTAATCCTAATCAGCAGTTTGAGTACAACGGCAAATTAAAAAATGTTGCGAAAGATTACTGTATACATGGGTATTATTGGTCTGGTGGAAGGCTGGTTATTTGGTATTGCGTGTACTATACCGCATTTAGCATGATTCCAGGTAAGTTACTATTCTTTTACATAGATGAATGAGTAGTTTTTATATTCTTCTTTATTTCCTTACAGTTGGTGTGCCATCCTTTAGCCCCACTGTGACAGGAGCACCATCCAAAGGTATGAAATGAATTATTTTCATTTGTGCATACTGAAGTATTCGAATAAATATTTTATGGTAATGTTTAGATGCTGCATGTCCGAATGTTCGCTACGTCAGGCTTGAGAGCACATCAAGCACGCTCAGAATCTCACAAGTAGCAGTGTATACATGGAATCATACCAACGTGGCGTATAAGAAACCCACAACCGCGACTCCCGTACTGGGTTATGGTTGGTTGTATAACTGCATCCAGTATAACAACTTCTCTCCACAAGGAGCCGTTGATGGATATCTTGAAAATAAGGCGGGTTGATTTC
>CAIRAO010000389.1 GCA_903876625.1 uncultured Gallionellaceae bacterium
CTGAATGTTGCAAAAGACGCGAGCTACATGAATATGCCTGGTTGGGATTTGCACCCGCTGACAAAGGATTTAATTGATCACTATTCGGTAAGGGTAAACGGTAACTGCAGACCGACTTTCAAATTCGAAGGTGAAGCCGCGGTACTAGTCTGATTGGTGGTTACGACACTCAATTAGCCACTAATCTGGATTTTGACACGTTTTTTGGACTGTTCACCCAATGAGCTTGGGTTGAAATATTAGCGGGATTTAAATGGGATAATGTATCTTACCCAGATCGAATCTAGTCACGCCCAGCCGCCATTGTGGAATACCAGCTTGCCGCCATTGCTACGCTCACCCCAAGTTACACAAGTAATGCCGCCATCGCGTGTTCGGACAGGCAAATGCGCTTCCAGGTTCGGAAAGAAAACTTCATTACCTTGGTATTCGATGCCGCCGCACATGAGGGAATTATAACTGCTATATTTCTGGCTCGATTGCGCCAGTTGTAAGTGCGTTTATCTGATAGATCAGCAGCGAAAGCATATCAACAAATTATTCCTACTGGTAAACTCTATTTTAAAAGATGGAGACGTCATGCAAAAATTGAAGAATGAATCAGCGTTATTTAAGGAAGCCTTAATCGCCGGCGTTAAATATGCCGAAGGTCGAGGCGCTGTGGTATTTGAACCCACAGATTCGGCAAGTGAGAAACTGCTCTACATTTATAGACTGCTTGTTCACGATAAAGTGATTCAACCGCTTCCGGAAGATCAGGTCGCAGAAAAGTCATTGCGGCACAAACTTTCACTTTGGTATGTCAAGCAGCTACCAAAAGATCATCCACTCTGAAAATAGATGACTGGCGAATCGATTCCGAAGTTTACTTTACCCGCATTGAAATTATGGGATGCAATTCCTATTGATTCTAAGCAGTCGCTGCTTTCAATTGTAGGGTGTGGCAAGTGTAGGCATGAAGTTACTATTACTAATTTCTCAGGCACTGTAACAAAAGGCGATCTATTGCTCGTTGGCAAACGCTCAGAGTGCCATGGTGATGTAGCTAAGGTGATTGAAAGACGCTGATGCTTTGGCAAGCAAAATAAAAGCACGTGAAGACTAAATAAATTCAGTAATGCTTATTACATTATGTGTGAAGATAAAGATTTTTGAATATGACATTATTGAAAATGATGGTGACATATTGGTGACATTTAGTTGGCAGTTACTAACGTATCACAACTTGACTGTTCAGTAACTGCTTGATTATATTTGGAGGTGCGACCCAGAGTCGAACTGGGCTAGCCGGATTTGCAATCCGGAGCATAACCGCTTTGCTATCGCACCGTCTTGGACTAAAAATTAAGGGAAAGCCGACATGCTTTCCCAAGAAATTTGGAGCGGGAAACGAGACTCGAACTCGCGACCTATACCTTGGCAAGGTATCGCTCTACCAACTGAGCTATTCCCGCAAAAAACGAAGTCCGCATTATATTGATGCCAGACGGTATGTCAAGAAAATCGATATTATTTCATTAATTTTTGTCAGTTAGCGTTGAGAATACTTGCCTTTTCGTCAGATTACAGATATTCGAGCTGCTCCCGATTTCATCGCACCGATTACGGCTACCTGAGAAAATTCGGCTTGACGAAATAGCGCCAGCACTTCATTCGCCGCATTGGGCTCAACGCTTACCAGCAAGCCTCCGCTTGTTTGAGCATCGGCCAGGAGTCGCTGTTGCCAATTTTGAATGTGTGTTGAAAAATCGATCTCATGCCCGTAGCTAGCTAAATTACGATCAATAGCACCCGGACCATATCCTTGCTGAGCCAAGGGCAAAGCTTCTGACAAGATCGGTATGTGTTCAAATTGAATCTCTGCACCCAGATTCGAGCCTCGGCAGATTTCCAGCAAATGCCCGGCCAAGCCAAAACCCGTTACGTCGGTCAAGGCGTGAACGCCCTTTATCGATGCCAATTTACTCCCTACCGCATTCAACTTCGTCGTGCTTGAGATCATCTGTGCATAACCAGTCTCTGTCAGTACGCCCTTTTTTAACGCAGTAGCCAGAACACCAACTCCGAGTCCTTTTCCTAAAATCAAAACGTCTTCCGCTTGTGCCGAGCTGTTTTTTTTGAGTTGACCCGGATGCACGACTCCCAATGCCACTAATCCGTAGATCGGTTCTACTGAATCGATAGAGTGCCCGCCCGCCAAGGGAATTCCGGCTGCCTGGCAGACTGATTCACCACCCTGCAATATGGCGCGTATGGTTTCCACAGAGAGTTTATTGATGGGCATGCCGACGATTGCCAGAGCCATGATCGGTGTGCCACCCATTGCGTAAACGTCAGACAATGCATTGGTGGCAGCGATGCGCCCGAAATCAAGCGGATCATCCACAATGGGCATAAAAAAATCAGTGGTGGCGATAATCGCTTGCTCGTCGTTCAGGCGATAAACTGCCGCATCATCACTGGTTTCTGTGCCCACCAGCAGATTGGCAAACAGCATTTTTTCTTTAGCTTTACCAAGAATCTCTTGCAATAAAGACGGCGCAATTTTGCAGCCGCAGCCGCCACCGTGCGACAATTGGGTTAATTTCACTTCTGACACAATTCTTCCTTCGCCTAATAATGTTGATTAGTGATGTTAATTAAAACCGCAAACCTAACACAGCTCGATGAATTTGACGAAATTATCGACGTGCGCACACCGGTTGAGTTTGCCGAGGATCACATTCCCGACGCAATCAACTGCCCGGTACTTTCAAATGAAGAGCGAATTACGGTCGGCACGATATATAAGCAAGTTTCACCTTTCGAAGCGCGCAAAGTAGGCGCGGCATTGGTGGCAAAGAACATTGCCGAACACTTGCAAACGAGATTCATCACTCATCCAAAATCATGGCGACCACTCATCTATTGCTGGCGGGGAGGGCAGCGTAGCGGTGCGATGAGCATCATTTTAAATCAAGTGGGTTGGGCGGCGCATAAACTGGAAGGTGGCTACAAGACCTATCGGCATGACGTGCTGGAAAAATTGGCTGTCTTGCCAAAAAATTTTAAATTCCTAGTCATTTGCGGCCCCACTGGTTCAGGCAAAAGCAGGTTGCTTCATGCATTGGAAGAAAGCGGTCGACAAATAATCGACCTTGAAGATCTGGCGCAACATCGGGGTTCACTTCTGGGTAATTTGCCCGACCATGCTCAGCCATCGCAAAAATTATTTGATACCCGGTTACTGCTAGTCCTTCAAAAATTGGACATGTCTCGACCTGTCTACGTGGAAGCTGAAAGCAATAAAATTGGACGAATCGGTGTGCACGATGCATTGGTATCCTCCATGCACAAAAGCGAATGTCTGCTAATAGAGACACCGGATAATGTTCGAATAGCAGGCTTGTTGGAAGATTATCAACACTATCTGCAAGCACCTGACATGTTGATCGATCAGTTGCAAGGATTGAACCGATATCATGGAGCGAAATTATTGGAACATTGGGCAGAACTGATTCAGCGTGGCGACTTCACTACCTTGGTGGGTGAATTACTGAAGGTACACTACGACCCGAGTTATCTGCGTGCGACGGCCAAGCACTTTTTGCTACGCGAAAAGGCAAAGAGAATTCCGTTGGATGATTTGTCAAATAATGCACTTCTTAAAATTGCGGCATCGCTATAAATCCTTTGCACCCTAAGTCATCCTAATATAAACCCAAAATTCCCCCGCTAAAATCGTATTAGTTTATCCTTTCATTCGTGTAAAATGCGCGCCGTTGCCGGGATGGTGAAATTGGTAGACACAACGGACTTAAAATCCGTCGGGTAGGTAAAACTCCCGTGCCGGTTCGATTCCGGTTCCCGGCACCAAATCAAATAGTTACGATTTATTTTCTGTTTTAATAAATTCGACTAAAAATTCAATGTAAGCATAGTGTAAGCAACATAAAATACACCGCTTATTTCACGATAAATTCCAATTCATTGAATAATAATATTATTGTCTTGATATTGGGTAGATGATCATTGATTAATTTTCCAGTGGCCATCAAAGAAAAAACCAGCCATTTTAAGTACTGGTTTTTTCTTTGTAATGCACTCGCACATCACAAGCTCGATTGAAAGGTAAATCGGCTTATCGGTGCGCCCGGCTGCACTTCAAGTGAGACTCCTTCGATCATACTTCCGGTATAAAGTCATATTTGTTAATTGGATGAAGGGTTCAATCGGAGCTGTTTGGTGTCGTAACCAGCAGTCAGTTCCGTTCTCCCATGTACCGCATGGGAGACGGTGAAACGCTATGCCGCTAACAATTCAGCCTTGATCGGCTTGATGCTAGCAAACCTCTCCGGTTCTTGTTCTGCTTCCCAAATATCAACCGTCTGTTGCATGCGTAGCCAAATTCCTGCGCCATTGCCTAGCAATTTACCCAGACGAATCGCCATATCAGGCGTTACAGGGCGGCGTTCGTGCAGTATCTCGGACACAGTGCGACGCGATACGCCCAGCCGATCAGCAAACTCTCCTTGAGTCAGCGCAAGCTCTGGCAGTACATCTTCGCGCAAAATTGCACCGGGATGAGTCGGGCGGCGTTTTGGGTTTCGTAAGCTTTTCATCAGTGATAATCCTCCAAATTTGTTTCTAGTGCATGCCCGTCTTCAAACTTGAAGGTAATGCGCCAATTGCCGGACACCTTTAAACTCCAAAAATCCTTTTTGTTGCCTATCAGCTTATGCAGGCCATAGCCTGGAATGTTCAATTCTTCCGGTGCTTCTGCATCTTCGATTGCATCCAGTAGCCGCCTGATTCGTTCACAATGCTGGGCGTTAAGACCGCTGCGGTCGTCGTCCCGAAAGAACTTTTCCAGCGCTTTGTGTTTAAAACTCTTGATCATGTTTAATTGTAACCCAGTGAGTTACACTGTCAAGCGGTATTCTAAGCCGCCAATTACATTTTCAGATGCTTTAATAGCTGCCGCTATGCTGCCTTGCTGAATGATCCATGCGTCTATTTGTTCGGCCTCGGGTGCGAGATCGCGCAAATCACTTGTCTCTGTGTAATGGTCTAAAGTAACGTCGCCCTTGCTAATCGTTAAGAACTTCAATTTCCACATTTCAATTTTTAGATGAATTCCGATTGCAATAAACGTTCACCTAAGGTCATGCGCAGTTAAATGCAGGCTGGTAATTTTTGAAATCTCATCTAAAGTATTGCGGGCGTCTTTGATAAACTGCCCCTTAATTCGGGAAGGGAAAACAAAATGATTGCCTTAGATTTCCGGCCGCGTCTTTAGAGTCGCTTGTAGTGGAGCTGATATCGGAAAAGTAACTGGATTATGATTTTTAGGATCGGATATATGCCGGGTTTTATTTTCCTAATTAATGTTTTCGCTGGACAACTCCGCAGCCTCGCTCCAACGCGCCCCTGTTAGCATTAACATAATTAATATATTGGCACCCGCCTTGCCGATATCTTGCACGGCATCGGAGTTGTTTTTTTCCTTCATGAAATTCCAAACCGGTCCTATTTTTTCAATCGGGATGCGCCCATTTTTTGCTTTGTTTGGCTGCAACATTTTTTTACCGGAAATCACTGAGACCGGCTTTTCCAATAAGATCGGAATTCCACTAGGGCAATAGGCTTCCCTTGCATAATTCAAAAGGGCGCGCAAATAACGAAATGCGCAGTTCACCTGTGTTTCCCCTTTGGCGGATAACTCAGTAAATTTTGCAGAACACATATCACGCGTAATATCTTCAACTGGAATTTTTTTCCAGTCCGCCAAGGATTTGGTTACATGATGCAGAATATCTGCCTTGGTTCTCCCGGCAAGTTTGCCACCTTTTGCAGTTCGCTTTTCTTTCAAAAATGATGCTTACACAAACATGGTAATACATAGAAATACAGGATAAAACAACACATCAAAAGACTTAAAGTCCGTCGGGTAGGTAAAACTCCCGTGCCGGTTTGATTCCGGTTCCCGCACCAAATCCCTTTTAAACTCTATGCGGCAATCTTTTCCAGCGGCCTTACTTCCTGCTCAATCCGTTTTCCGTCTGCTTTTTCCGCCAGCTTCAGGTCATATGAATTTTGCAAATTAAGCCAGAATTGCGCCGTAGTACCAAAGCAACGAGCCAGGCGCAGTGCAGTATCTGGGGTAATAGCCCGGCGCTCGCGCACAATGTCATTGATTCGGGTCGCAGGTACACGCAATTCAAGCGCCAA
>CAIRAO010000390.1 GCA_903876625.1 uncultured Gallionellaceae bacterium
CATGAACTCGCAATTGCTTACAGTTGAGCAAGTGCCGGCTCAAGCAGATGCGCTTGCCAATAAAGAACTGAAGAAGAGATTGGATGCGATCAATGAACGCATTCAATTAGCCGAGGAGCACACGCATTTGATGGTTGTCGAATATATAGCGGAAGCTGAAAGATTAGAAACCGAACAAGCTTTAGTCAAAGCAGTGCGTCAACGAATTGATGCGGATAAAAGCGCGGCAGAAATAGCACAAAAACGCCTTGCTTTGGAAGTTGAAGCAGAGCGTGTATCAAGAGAACAAATCGCAATCGAGAATAAGGCTGTTGCTGAAATTACTTTGCGTATGGATACCGAGTTGCGCGCCATTGACGCAGATAATAAACGAATCACGATGGAAGTTCGTGCCCAAGAAGCTGCTGCAGCGAGTTTAGTGGCCGCAGAAGCCGCAATAGCAGTTGCCAAATCGAGAGAAGACTTTGAGATGCGTACATTGAATATGACAAAGATGCGCACCGAGACTGAAGCTCGCGCCGCCAAAGCTGGTGAAGAAGCTTTGCAGGCAGAATCACGCGCTGCGGTGTTGGCTCGTCAATGCATTGAAGCTTCGGGGCAAGCTAGAGAACTGGCAGAAGTCCGCGCTAATGAAGAATCTTTGTTGTTAGAGTTTACACAACAAAAATTGCGCGAAGAATTACGTGCCAATGAAATAGTCGAAGAAAGATTGGAATTGGAGCGCCGAACTTTGGCTGAAGTTGAAGCTCGTGTAGCGATAGAATTTCAGGCAGCAGAGGCCGCACGAAAACTACTCATGGCTGAGGTACTAGCCAGGGATGCTGCAAGCGAAAAATTATTTGCTCACGAGCAAACCATGAATGCGATGCTAGCTCGCGAGGAGCTAGATCGTCAACTGACTCTGGTTGAAAGAGAAGAGTTAGAGCGCATCAATACTGAACTTGAAACTGGACAACTGATGACCAAGTTGAAAAAATCTAAATTGATTAGCAAAGTATCGCACGTAGCATTGGCTGCTTCGCTGGCATTCACCTTGAGTTTCACACTTTTGGGAGGACACTCAATGATGACTTCAGATGAACTTTCCAAAACTGCAGAGACAAAAATAAATATTGCCGCACCGGTAGTTGCTGAGACTACGTCAACTTCTAAGCAAACCGAGGCTCCCGTTATGATTGCCAGCTTTAAATTGGCAACGGAATTGGAAAGTTTGAATTTAACCTCTGAACACGCAGAAGAAATAGTAAAGAACTAGCATTCTGTTTTTAAATCAAAAAGTGGGGAAGAGATTTCCCACTTTTTTGCGCCCGGTTCCCTTGATCGATCGGTTTTAACTTACCTACATGTTGAGCTGAGAACTCATTTCGGTTATAATTCGCGCCCGTTTGATTGGCATGTTGCTGAAAGAACGTAATTTGCCCATCCGTTCATGTTGGGGTGCCCGTAAGGGTCAAGCTGACGGTTGGTAGACTTTAACCCTTAACACATTAGGAGTAATCATGGCTGTAACTATGCGTCAAATGTTGGAAGCTGGCGTCCATTTTGGACACCAAACCCGCTTCTGGAACCCCAAGATGGCACCTTACATCTTCGGTCATCGCAACAAAATTCATATTATCAATTTGGAAAAAACCGTCGTTATGTTTAACGATGCGTTGAAGCAAGTGAGCAAGCTGGCTGCGAAAAAAGGCACAATTTTGTTCGTTGCCACCAAACGTCAAGCTCGCGAAATCATTCGCGAAGAGGCTTTGCGTAGTGGATCACCTTATGTTGATTACCGTTGGCTTGGTGGTATGCTGACCAACTTCAAAACAGTGCAACAATCCATCAAGCGCCTGCGTGACCTGGAGGCCATCGTTGCTGATGGTAGCATCGAGAAAGTATCTAAAAAAGAAGGTCTGATGCTACGCCGTGAACTGGAAAAACTGGAACGTAGCTTGGGCGGTATCAAAGACCTGCAAGGTTTGCCATCGGCGATCTTTGTGATTGACGTCGGCTACCAAAAAGGTACCGTTACCGAGGCGCAAAAATTGGGTATTCCAGTGATCGGTATTGTCGATACCAACCATAGTCCTTTGGGAGTGGATTACGTAATTCCGGGCAATGACGACTCAAGTCAGGCAATCCGCTTGTACGCTCGCGGAGTTGCTGATGCAATTCTCGAAGGTCGTGCACAGGCATTGACTGAATTGACAGAACAAGTCGAGGCTGCGGCCGCGTAAGCAGCTTCTCCTCTACGAAGGGGCGCAAGCCCCTTTTTTTACAAATAGTGATTGTATTTATTGATTGTCTTTAGGAGTGCAATATGGCGGCAATTACCGCAGGAATGGTTATGGAGCTGCGCCAGGCAACTGGTCTCGGCATGATGGAGTGCAAAAAGGCGCTAACAGAAACTGATGGCGACTTTAAGGCAGCTGAAGAATTACTACGAATCAAGAGTGGCGCAAAAGCCAGCAAGGCTGCATCACGTGTGACTGCCGAAGGTGTGGTTGGCGCGTTCATTACACCCGATGGTAAATCCGGTGCGGTTGCTGAAGTAAATTGCGAAACCGACTTCGTGGCAAAGAACGATGACTTCGTTGCATTTGCCAAGAATTTGGCTGAGATCGTTGCTAAAAATAATCCGGCCAATATCGACACATTGCTAGCTTTGCCAATGGGTTCCTCTACAGTAGAAGAGACTCGTAAGGCGCTCGTGATGAAACTGGGCGAGAACGTGACTGTACGCCGTTTCGAGCGTTATGCTACGTCTACCGGAAAACTGTCCAGTTATCTGCACGGTAGCAAGATTGGTGTTTTGTTGAGCTACACCGGGGGTGACGATACCTTGGGACGTGATCTGGCCATGCATATCGCTGCAAGCAAGCCCAAGTCTGTTGATGCATCCGGTGTGAACCCTGAAGACATAGCCACCGAACGCCGCATCGCTATCGAGAAGGCAAAAGAAGCCGGTAAACCTGAAGCGATGCTGGAAAAGATCGCCGAAGGTACTGTCCAAAAATTTCTCAAGGATGTTACATTACTCGGTCAAGTGTTCGTCAAGGCAGAAGATGGTAAGCAAACTGTTGAACAATTGCTGAAGAGCAAGGGTGCAACCGTGACTGCCTTCCAGATGTTCGCAGTGGGTGAGGGCATCGAGAAAAAGGTTGAAGATTACGCGGCTGAAGTTGCTGCGACAATTGCCGCAATCAAGAAGGACTAACCTAATGTCCAGTTCACCTGCCTACAAACGCATCCTGCTCAAGCTTTCCGGAGAAGCACTCATGGGCGATGACAGCTACGGTATCAACCGTGCAGTGATTGAGCGCATCGTTTCCGAGATAGGTGATGTAGTCGGTTTGGGTGTGCAGGTAGCGATTGTGATCGGCGGAGGCAATATCTTTCGTGGTGTAGCTCCGGCTGCGGCAGGAATGGATAGAGCGACTGCCGATTACATGGGAATGTTGGCAACCGTGATGAATGCGATGGCATTGCAGGATGCCATGACACGGGGGGGCGTTCCTTGCCGAGTGCAATCCGCACTTAATTTGGAGCAAGTGGCCGAGCCTTTCATACGCGGTAAAGCTTTGCGATATCTGGAGGAAGGAAAAGTTGTGATCTTCGCGGCAGGTATTGGCAGTCCGTTTTTTACCACAGATACCGCAGCTGCATTGCGCGGTGTTGAGATGGATGCTGAAGTTGTTATCAAGGCAACTAAAGTGGATGGTGTCTACACGTCTGACCCGAAGAAAGATCCAACAGCTACACGTTATCAAAAGGTGAGCGTTGACGAAGCAATCAGTAAAGGTTTAAAAGTGATGGATGCAACTGCATTGACGCTGTGTCGTGATCAGAAGTTGCCTATCATCGTGTTTAGTATCTTCAAGCCGGGCGCCTTGAAGCGGGTTGTCACCGGTCAGGATGAAGGTACATTGGTACATTGCGATTGATGAGGAATTTAATATGATTGCTGACATCAAGAAAAACGTAGAGCTAAAAATGAATAAATCGCTGGAGGCGCTTAAAGCGGACTACGGCAAAGTGCGAACCGGACGTGCGCACACTGGAATATTGGATCATGTCACGGTGGATTATTATGGTAGTCCGACGTTGATTTCGCAGGTCGCCAATGTGACTCTGATCGATGCCCGCACGATTGGCGTGCAGCCATGGGAAAAGAAAATGATATCGCTTGTGGAAAAAGCGATCCGTGATGCGGACTTGGGATTGAATCCCTCAACTAATGGAGACATTATTCGCGTGCCTATGCCGATGTTGTCAGAAGAACGTCGTCGTGACTTGATTAAAGTAGTTCGTACAGAAACTGAGAATGCAAAAATTGCCGTACGCAATATACGTCGGGATGCGAATGAGCAATTGAAAAAACTACTCAAAGATAAAGAAGTGGGCGAGGATGAAGAACGCCGAGCTCAAGATGATGTACAGAAATTAACGGATCGTTTTGTCATTGAAATCGACAAGGCACTGCAAGTAAAAGAAGCGGAACTGATGGCAGTTTAACAAGGTGGTTTACCACTCCCTGATTTGAGGGTGAAGGTGCTGGCATATGGCGCTATTTATGAGTTCTACCCGCACTATCCCTGCGTCAACTGATGTTCCGCGCCATATCGCAATCATTATGGATGGTAACGGTCGCTGGGCCAAGCAACGTCTGTTGCCCCGCATTGCGGGTCATCAACGCGGCGTTGAAACTGTGCGAGAAATGGTAAAAGCCTGTCGCCAAATTGGCGTAGAGTATTTGACTTTGTTCGCGTTTAGCAGTGAAAACTGGCGACGACCTGCAGATGAAGTCTCCTTCCTGATGCAATTATTCCTAAAAATGTTAGAACGCGAAGTCGGCAAACTAAATGATAATAATGTACGCCTGAAAATTATCGGGGATCTGGCACGTTTCGATGAACAACTCAGACAATATATTACCGAAGCAGAACAATTAACCTCAGCTAATGACGGCCTGACTTTAACAATCGCCGCGAATTACGGAGGTCGCTGGGACATCATGCAAGCCGTTGAGAAACTTTGGCAAGCGCAACCCCAGACGCAAGGCAATTTAAATGATGAAGCGTTAGAACCCTTTTTATCCATGAACTATGCGCCGGAGCCTGATTTGTTTATTCGTACAGGTGGCGAGCAACGCATCAGCAATTTTTTGCTATGGCAACTTGCCTACACTGAGTTATATTTCACCGATACACTTTGGCCGGCATTTGATCGAAGCGCTTTGGATGTTGCTATTCAATCCTATCAAAAACGCGAGCGACGTTTCGGTCGAACTAGCGAGCAACTTACCGAGAATAAATAATGCTTAAACAACGCATCATTACTGCAATTATTCTGTTTGTACTATTTCTCGCCGCTGTTTTTACACTTCCTGCTTTAGGATGGATAGTATTGGTGTCATTGATGATTTGGCAGGGTGCAACAGAATGGGCACGTTTATCCAACATGTCAGCTGGTTTGGTGATTATCTATTGCATAGCCGCTTTACTGATGATGTTGGGGACGCTCTGGTTAGACAGCCGCTTACTTTCTCAAGATCAAGTTCTGCTTTTTCCACATTTCTTTTGGTATGTAGCGTCAGTCATATTATGGGTGTTGGTGGTGCCTGCCTGGATGATTTATGGGTGGCAATTGCAAAATCGCGGGATGATGGGTTTGCTAGGGTGGATTGTATTGATACCTACCGGATTAGCGATGATCGATTTGCGTAGTACAAGTCCTTGGTTGTTGTTAGGTGTGATGTTTGTGGTATGGCTTGCCGACACGGCTGCCTATTTTTCAGGCAGAAAATTCGGCAAACACAAATTGGCTCCGTCAATAAGCCCTGGAAAAACTTGGGAAGGTGTTTACGGCGCGTTGGTATTTGTTACGCTCTATGTAACGATAATAGGTTGGGGAACAGGCCTGATTAAAAGTTATCCTATGTTCAGCGCTATCATCGTGATTTCCTGGTTCTGGGTTGCCTTGTCAGTTTTGGGAGATCTATTCGAGTCAGCGATTAAACGTCAAGCCGGGGTTAAAGATAGTGGTACTTTGTTACCAGGGCATGGAGGATTGCTGGATCGCATTGATGCGTTAACATCAACTTTGCCCTTTGTAGCGCTTGTGTTGAGCTTACAACTTGTCCCGATGTTGCAAAAACTTTCATGAACAAGAAAGGTGACTTAAACAAACCAAAATCGCTCACCGTGCTTGGTTCCACCGGCAGCATTGGCAAGAGCACGCTGGATGTGGTCGCGCGTCATCCCGACAAATATCAAATCTTTGCGCTTACCGCAAACCAGCAGGATGAATTATTGTTTGAACAATGTAACCAGTTCAAACCTCGCTATGCGGTCATGCTTGACGAACAGGCAAGTCAGCGACTCAGACATCGAATCATTTCTGCCGGACTTAAGACCGAAGTGCTGAGTGGCGTTGAGGGTTTGGAACAAGTTTCGGCTGCGCCCGAAGTTAATGCCGTAATGGCCGCAATCGTTGGAGCTGCAGGCTTAAGACCTACTCTGGCGGCCGCGCGTGCCGGAAAACGAATTCTTTTGGCTAACAAAGAAACTTTAGTTATGGCAGGGCGCATCTTTATGGATGCGGTGCATAAAAGCGGTTCAGAACTTTTGCCTATCGACAGTGAACATAACGCCATCTTTCAGGCATTACCCATTCA
>CAIRAO010000391.1 GCA_903876625.1 uncultured Gallionellaceae bacterium
ATGCGCCAGGTTGCTGCATCGGCATGAAATAGCTGTAAACACTATATGCCATTCCGCGCTTTTCACGTATATCGTTCATCAAGCGCGAAACAAAGCCGCCTCCACCCAAAATATAGTTACCCACGTACAGCGGAAAATAGTCAGGGTCATTGCGAGCTATGCCTGGTGTGCCGATTAAAATATGGCTTTGCGTGGCAGGATGCGGAATACGTTGTTCACTCGCTTCAATCTGCAAATTGAGCGGTGCGATGCGACTGCTTGCTCCATCCTGTGACAAACTTGCCGTCAGTTGTTGCGCAATCGCTTCCGCTTGTTCACGTGTCACATCGCCCATCAAAGCAACGATTGCGTTTTTCGAGTTGTAGTGCGCATGGAAATAATTTTGCAGATCTACGCGTTGAATTTTTTCAACATCGGCTACTTCAAGCGTTGTTCCATACGGGTGAGTGCCAAAGACAGCCTTGCTGAATGCCTTGCCCGCAATACTTTCCGGCTTTGTTTCAGATTCTTTTAAAGCAGCAATGGCGCGTATTTTTTCTCGTGCCAGCACTTCGTCCGGAAACAGAGGGTGTTGAATTACACGCGCCAGTATTTCCAAGGCTGCATTTCTTTCAATCTGGCTACTTAGTGTGCGCAGGCTTATTCCAGCCCGGTCAGTGTCAACATGCTCCCCTTTTTGAGCACCAATGTCGGCGAGTTTTCGCCCAATATCATCTTCGCTTAAACCTTCTACACCTGAGTCCAGCAAGCCATTCGTTAGCTCAGCCACACCTGGTTTTGCGGCATCGTCAAAGCCGCTGCCTGCGGCAAAATCAACTGCAACATCCAGCATCGGCAGATCGTGGTTTTCAACAAAATACACTTGTGCGCCACTGGGTGCTTGCCAGTGTTGAATGTTTAATGTTGCGAATGCACTGTTGGCAATGCCTGTGAGTACGATTGTGACCAATATTTTAGTGAACATGAAATGCTCCTGCGGCATGCTTGGGTTTATTGGCTAGCGGTTGTGGGTCAAGCACGGCAATGGTCAGGTGATCATCTGTTAATATTTCTCGGGCTGCATTTTGCACCTGCTCTGCTGTGACTTCCTGAATTTTTCTTAGCATGACGGGAATTGCCTTTGCACCCAAGCCAATGCTTTCCATCTGCCCGATCTGCATCGCCTGATAAAACACTGAATCTCGTTTATATACTTCATTTGCGGTTACTTGAGCTTTGACACGTTGTAGTTCGTCTGCATTCACCCCGTCGTGAATCAATTTTGCAATTTGCTCACGCAGCGCAGTTTCCAGTTCAATCACCGTCTTACCTTCCGAAGGTGTGCCTTCAAGCGTAAACATGCCTGGGCCGCGGGCTGTGCTATCGTATCCCGCACCGGCTTCGCTTGCTATCTGTTGTTCGCGCACCAGTGCTTTATTCAAGCGCGCTGTTTCATTTCCATCCAATATCCCAGCTAAAACTTCTAGAGCGTAAGGAACGCTATCTTTTTCCGCATCGCGCAGTGTTGGCGCATGATATGACATGATCAGATAAGGCAACTCAGCCGGGGCTTTAACAGAAATTCGTTTTATTCCCTGCTGAGGCGGCTCAGAGTAAATTCTGCGAGCTGGCAATTTGTGCGCGGGTATTTTTCCGTAGTAGCGCTGTGCCAATTCAAATACATCATTTGCTTTTACATCACCCGCTATCACAAGTACTGCGTTATTGGGTGCATACCATGTTTTGTACCATTCTTGAGCATCTAATGCCGTCATGGCCTCCAGATCGTTCATCCAGCCAATCACCGGATGTTGATAAGGGTGTTCTTGATAAGCTGCTGCCATCAATTTTTCTTGTATCAGCGCATGCGGTTCATCATCGGTGCGCATACGGCGCTCTTCCATGATCACTTTGATCTCTTTGCTAAATTCTGCTTGTGACAATTGCAGGTTCTGCATTCGATCTGACTCCAATTGCATCGCCAAGGGTAATTTTGATTTATGCAATTGCTGAAAATATGCGGTGTAATCGGCATTGGTAAAAGCATTTTCGCGCCCGCCTGCTGCCGCTATGCGCTTGGAGAATTCTCCGACCGGAACAGTTTTTGTACCCTTGAACATCATATGTTCCAGCACATGGGCTACACCTGTCTTTCCGGTTCGCTCATCGATACTTCCGGCGCGATACCATATCTGCTGCACTAATACCGGTGCACGGTGATCTTCTTTTACAATCACTTTTAAACCATTGCTCAGTGTTTTTTCGAACACCTCAGCCTGAACCGGGAAGGTAGCCAATAACACCAACCCGCAAAATATTTTCAACATTCGCACGCGCATATTTCTAGCCCAAGATAGGTCAATCAGAATAGAATAATAAGGACAGATTTAGTCCGCCTTTGAGGTCGCGTATTATCCTCTATTTTGATGTTCTCAGACCACCTGCTAAAACGATCATATGTTCGGTTTTCTTAAACAATCATCCCCTGAATCATCTTCAGACAAATCCAGTTGGCTTAACCGCTTAAAGAGTGGGCTTTCTCGCACCGGCAATCAACTCTCTGAATTGCTGGGTCGCGGAGGGCGTATTGACGAAGATTTTTATGAAGAATTGGAAACTATTCTCATTACCTCAGACGTTGGTATGGACGCTACTCGTTTTCTTTTAGCCGATGTTCGTCGCCAGGTTAGAGAACTAAAACTCACCGACCCTTCCCAACTTAAGGATGCGCTGGCTCACGCCCTGCTCAAACTCTTGCAACCACTTGAACAACCGTTGTTAACTGATGAACACAAACCGTTTGTGATTATGTTGTGTGGTGTCAATGGTGCAGGTAAAACGACTTCAATCGGAAAATTGGCAAAACATTTTCAAAATAAGGGAAAATCAGTTTTGCTCGCTGCAGGAGATACTTTTCGTGCTGCTGCGCGTGAGCAACTGATTGAATGGGGAGCTCGCAACAATGTCACCGTTATTGCCCAGCAAAGTGGCGATGCTGCCGCCGTCATCTATGATGCCATCCAATCAGCGCAAGCTCGCGGCATTGACGTGGTATTGGCAGATACTGCCGGCCGTCTAACCACTCAAGCACATTTGATGGAGGAAATCAAAAAGGTTAAACGAGTGATTGCCAAGTTGCTTCCTGATGCGCCGCATGAAGTTTTGTTGGTACTTGATGCGAACACCGGACAAAACGCTTTGAGTCAGGTTAAAGCCTTTGACGAGGCTTTAATTGTAACCGGTCTTGTTCTTACCAAATTGGATGGAACTGCCAAAGGGGGTGTTATTGCAGCCATAGCCAAGGCACATCCCATTCCTGTCCGATTCATTGGCGTTGGTGAAGGATTAGATGATTTACGTCCATTTATTGCCAAAGACTTTGTCTCCGCTTTATTGGGTTTTGAAGAATGATCAAATTTAATCAGGTGTACAAGCGTTATCCGGGCGGCCATGAAGCATTAAAGAATTTGAGTTTTGAAATTGCCAAGGGTGAGATGGTTTATCTCACCGGTCATTCCGGTGCAGGGAAAAGTACGTTGCTTAAATTGATTGCTGCTATCGAACGCCCAACCAGTGGCAGTGCGATCGTCAATGGCCATAACATCAAATCGCTAAAAGGCAGCGCTTTACCCTATCTGCGTCGCAATCTTGGGCTGATTTTTCAGGATCATAAATTACTATTTGATCGCAATGCTTTTGAAAATGTAATGCTACCTCTGCAGATTTGCGGGTTTGATCATCGAGAGAGCGCCAAGCGTGTTAGAGCTGCCTTGGACAAAGTCGGGTTGCTGAAGCGAGAGAAAACCAATCCTGTTGCGTTATCCGGTGGTGAACAGCAGCGGCTGTGCATTGCACGCGCTATTGTTAATCGCCCTACCATTTTGCTTGCCGATGAACCTACCGGTAATTTGGACACTGAATATTCCAATGAGATCATGAATATTTTCAAATCGTTTCATCAAGTGGGTGTCACATTATTGATCTCGACTCACGATGAATCTGTCTTAATTAAATTTCCGGCTCGTGCGCTTTCTTTGAAAGCCGGGGAATTAACCTTATGAAAAATGCGCTTCTTCAACATTTTCGTGTGATCCGTTTTACGTTTCAGCGGCTTTTGCACAATCCTGGTTCTACTCTGCTCAATCTACTCGTGATTGGTATTGCGTTAAGTTTGCCTGCTGGTGGATATGTCTTGCTCAAAAATGTTCAATACGCTTCTTCGCAAATGACTGGAACACCACAAATCAGTGTTTTTCTGGCTACTAGTGCAACTGTCGATGACTTCACAAGAATTGGGAAGCAACTGAAAGATCATGCTGCGATTGATCATATCGAGTTTGTACCGCGTGACTTGGCTTTAAAACAAATCCAAGTAAGTACCGGCTTGGCTGACGTAATAGGCGGGTTGTCTCAAAATCCTTTGCCAGATGCATTTATCGTTTATCCAGTTCCAATGGATGTCAAAAAACTTGAGTTGTTACGTGACGATCTTTCTTCCTGGCCCAAGTTTGAGCATGTACAGCTTGATTCAGCATGGGCTTATAAACTTGAAGCTCTGCTTAGATTTGGTCGCATTTTTGTTTTTATTCTCGCTGCACTTCTTAGCTTTGCCTTGATTGCAATTACATTTAACACGATTCGTTTACAAATTTTGACTCAACGAGAAGAAATCGAGGTTTCTAAACTGATTGGCGCTACCAATGGATTTATTCGCCGTCCTTTTATATATTTCGGCCTTTTACTTGGGCTGCTTGGGGGAGTTACCGGTTGGCTTGTCATTGCATTTAGCCTGCATATCTTAAATTACAGTCTCGCTGGATTAACTCAACTCTATGGAACCAGTTTCACTCTCTCGCATCTAAGCCTAGGTGACAGCCTTACTTTGCTAGGATTTTCAGCCTATTTAGGCTGGCTTGGCGCTTGGCTGTCGGTTTCTCAACACCTTTGGCAAATCGAACCTAAGTAACTTCTTGCATCTCTAGCACTCTATGCCAGAGAGTGCTAGAATTGTTTCAGGAGGTATCAAATATGAGCTATAGCCTTACGTTACCTATGCCATCAGCAGTTGGCAGCATCGATAGTTACATTACTTCGGTCAAGCACTTCCCTGTTTTGACCCCCGAGGAAGAGTTGGATTATGCCACGCGATTTCGCCGGGACAATGATTTGGATTGTGCTCGTGCACTCGTGCTATCACACCTTCGTGTCGTCGTTAGCGTGGCACGCGGGTATGCCGGTTACGGATTACCCCAAGCTGATTTGATTCAGGAAGGCAATGTTGGCCTGATGAAGGCAGTTAAGCGATTCGATCCGGAACGTGGTGTGCGTCTTGTCTCTTTCGCACTGCATTGGATACGTGCGGAGATTCATGAATATATTTTGCGTAATTGGCGTCTGGTAAAAATTGCCACTACTAAAGCGCAACGCAAATTGTTTTTTAATTTGCGAAGTATGAAACAAGGTCTTGAAGCTTTGAGGCCGCAAGAAGTTTCACGCATCGCAAAGGAGTTGAATGTCAGTGAACGCGACGTAGTTGAAATGGAAACACGCTTTGGTAATCATGAAACTTCGCTGGAACCCGATGCCAATGATGAGGAAAACAATTTCGCACCTATATCGTATTTGGCCGCGGACTCAGAACTTGAACCGGATCAAATGCTTGAGCGTCTGGAAATGGAGCATCTTGAAAGCACAGGTTTGGCGCACGCTTTAAATAGCTTGGATGAACGTAGCCGACGAATCATTCAGGCACGCTGGTTACACAATAATGAAAGTGCAGCTACGTTGCATGAGCTGGCTGCAGAGTTTAATGTGTCCGCAGAACGCATACGTCAGATAGAACAAAAAGCGATGAGCAAGATGTATGATGCATTAGCAATTGTTCGCTGAGTCAATTCGCCAGTAGGCCACAATTAAAAAAAGCCGTGGATTTCGTCCACGGCTTTTTTCTATTTTACAATCCTTAGTTTTGGCTTTCCTTGAGGTGAGGGATCGTCGGGAGGAGAGTCACTTGTATTAAACTTGCTCTCACTAGTTACACTTATCGTAGGTGCAGAATCTTGGCCTTGGAAAACCAGCCCTTGTCCGTTCTCTTTGGCAAATATTCCTATAACAGCATTAATAGGAACCATGATCTGATGTGACACACCACCAAAACGACCGCCACAACTAATGTCTTCATTGCCTATATGCAAATTTTTGACTGCATCAACGCTTATGTTCAGAACTATCTTGCCATCCTTTACATAGTTTTTTGGCACTAGAGTGAAGTCGTCTACTTGCACTGCCAGATACGGTGTCAATCCACTGTCTGCACACCAATCGTAGATCGCACGAACCAAATACGGTTTGGTGGACAGTTCGCTCACTTACGCATCGCTTTTTCTGACGGAGTCATGGCTTCACTGTAAGCTGGGCGTGAAAACAGTCGCTCGGCATATTTCATCAATGGGGCAGCATCTTTATCAAGTTGAATTCCATAATGATCCAAACGCCAAAGCAATGGGGCGATCGCCACATCAAGCATGGAAAATTCGTCACCCAGCATAAATTTTTGCTTGCCGAACACCGGAGATATCTGGGTTAAGTTTTCACGCACTGCCACCCTGGCCTTCTCCATGGTTTTTTGAACACCGCTTTCCAAACCTTCGATATGGCAGAAAAGCTCTTGTTCAAAACGATGCAGGAATAATCTCGCCCTAGCACGCATTACCGGATCGGCCGGCATCAATTGCGGGTGCGGGAAACGCTCGTCGATGTATTCGTTGATAATATTAGCTTCGTACAAAATTAAGTCTCGTTCAACCAAGACCGGAACTCTGTTATACGGATTCATCACAGCCAAATCTTCCGGTTTATTGAATACATCAACATCAATAACCTGAAAGTCCATGCCCTTTTCAAATAGGACAATACGGCAACGGTGACTATAGGGATCAGTCGTTCCCGAATAGAGTGTCATCATAGTACGGCTCAACCTTTTATCAGGTGGTTGCGACGCATCGCACCACCGACCAATTTATATCCGATGAATGCGACAATAGAGAAAACGACAATTCCCCAAACGACCGGTATGGTACCGGTGCCATTGATAGCGCCGGAAATCCATGTGTATCGTTCGAAAAGCGTTCCTGTAATTATACATCCGGCTACAGCTAAAATCACCTGAGGCGAATGCCGAGATTTAGGAAGTGCCAACGTTACAAACGGAATAACGAATTTCAGAAATATCATCGACCACCACAAAACAGTGTAGTCCCGGTTTTGCATGTCCATGATGCGATCCACTTCGTCAGCAAAATTGCCGTACCAAATGGTGAGATATTGGGCAAAGAAGGTATACATCCACAACAAAGTAAATGCCAACATCATCTGGGCAAGGTAATTGTAAATATATTCCTTAACTTGATTGACCAGTTTGTCGCGTGTGTTCAGCACATAAATCCAAATCACCATAAACGACAGGAACATATTGAAATTACTCACCATGTTCTGCATGCCATAAATGGCGCTATGCCAAGATGGCTTCAATGTCATCTCAAAATCCCAAGCGACCATTGTGCAGTATAGGACATAGAAGAACGGTATCCAACACGCGATCCTATGAAAACTTGCAGCATCTTCTGCACTACGCTCGCTGACTGACTGACGCTTGATAAATATCCAGGACAGATACATCACGAACAACAAACCGACAATTTCACGCGTAGCCAACAATGGCAAGGTGTACCAGCCCGGCATATGTAAATCTTCACCGTGGGATGTATGCCCTATCCACGGAAATGTATGTTCTGCCCCAAGCAGCAAAATGATCAGTAGCACAAAGGCCAACGGGAACATTGCAGATAGAGTGACTGCTAACTGGCGAATTTCGAATCGCCATTTCGCGCCAACCAGATAGAGCACAGCGGAAAGCGCGATCCCCGCGAAAGAGAGGGACAGTGTCACCATAAAACTAACTGTTAAGACAGACCAGTTGCTATAAGAAATCATTGCGTTGCCCCCTTATTTCTTGGCTTCAGGCGCAAATGGCTGAGCCTTCTGCACAACATTGCGCACATAGTTGACCACATGCCAACGTTCGGTTGGATTCATATCATTGCCATAAATTGGCATGATTGGTCCGCCAAAAGTGATATGGCCCCAGATGTAACCATCGGTTTGTTTTCTGGTGCCTTCTGCAGTCAGATCGTTGGGCTGAACAATGAATTTTTGACCCACATAACCATCACCTTTACCCAATTTACCATGGCAAGGCACGCAATAGATAGCAAACAGCTGACCGCCTTTGGCAATCGATTTCTCGTCTGCAGGAACGGGGTTCTTCAATTTTTCAGCAGCAACAGCATCTTTTACGTTAACCATCGTTCCGGGAACAGGAACTGATCGTGCAGGGAAAGATGTCATGCCCGGATTGGCAGGATCAGGACTCTCTTGCGGTTTTGTGCTGATCTGATTCGCCATGTCTTGCGACCATGGCCACGCTTGAGCCAATACAGGTGTTAACAACAATAAAATTGCCAAGGATAGTTTTTTCATTTCCCCGCCTCTTCCTGAATCTCTAAAGCCTGATGCTTGGTAAATATTGACTTGATGGTTGCTACGGCAGATTGGTCTACTTGTACCAGCAAACCGACTTGGTCTTCAGACACTGTCGCGCTGTAAAGCTTTGAACGCCTTGCCGGCAATCCGGCGCAAATCAGAAAACCCAGCACCGTTATGTACACACCACCCAAAATGAACATCTCGTATGTCAGCACAAAATCGGGCGGAATCGGAATGATTGGCTTGCCGCCTTTTGATTGTGCGAAGAAATTACCCTGTGCACCGGCTATCAATAAGAACGCAGTAAGCCCTCCTCCGAGTGCGCCAAACAAGGTAAACCACTGCACATTGATAGGGCGTTCTCCCAGTACACTTTCAACTTCCGGATGCTCGATCGGAGATTTCATGATCAGGTCATCAAAATTGAAGCCCTTGATCGTTGAGGCACGCAATTCTGCAACAGCGGCTTCTGCCTCTTCGAAGTTATTGTATAACGCCAGAATATGATGCTTACTCATTAGTGCGCTCCCTTCTCAGCCAATTCCAGATCACTTGCTTTCAGCGCGAGACCACGGTGATACACCATTTCCTTCACTTCATACATGGACACGGATGGGAACAGCTTACAGAAACCCATAAACAATAAAGTGAACCAGCCAAAGCTGCCGAACACAATGCCCCACTGAACAAGCGAAGGCCATTGGTTATTATCCCAAAGGTATGGGTAGTAGCCATGTGAGAAAGTTGGGGAAACGATCATCCAGCGTTCAAGCCACATGCCCAGATTCAGCAACAGTGATACTGCAAACATAATCGGGATATTCGTCTGTACTCGCTTGATCATCATGATTAGCGGCACTACTGATCCGCAGAAGTTCATCATCCACCAGAAAGGGGCAAACCTACCCGTTGCTTTCTGAATCAATACCGCTTTCGATGCTTCATCATGGCTGTACCACACAGAAGCGAATTCCACTGCGTTTAGATAGGTCCACACCATCGCGATCGCAAAGGTCAAACGCACGATTTTCTTCAGGATCGGCAAGGTCATGTATTCTTCAAACCTGAACACGTAACGCAGAATAATGAACAGTGTAATGATCGCCGCACAACCGGAATACAACGCCCCTGCAACGAAATACGGTGGGAACGATGTTACGTGCCAGCCTGGTTGCTGCGACATCGCAAAGTCGGAAGCCACGATAGAGTGAACCGACACTGCTAGCGGAATCAGGAAGCAAGCCACTGTAAGATAAGTCATACGGAAATTACGCCATTGACGATCTGTTCCTTCCCAACCCAAAGATAGGACGGTATATAACTTCTTACGCCAGCCAGGGTGCAGGTGATCACGACAGATAGCCAGATCCGGAATCATCCCGATGAACAGGAAGATCACCGAAGAACTTAGATAAGTAAAGATCGCCATGGCATCCCACAACAATGGCGACTGAAAATTTGGCCAAGTCCAACGTTCGTTAGGATACGGCGCTGCATAGTAAAACTCCCACAAGCGTCCCAAATGAACCATCACGAACAAACCTGCCGTCATCAGCGAAAACGTGGTCATTGCCTCGGCGAAACGATAGATCGGCTTACGCCAGTCGGCATGCATCAGATGCAAGATCGCCGATAACAGCGTGCCGGAGTGACTCATACCGATCCAGAAGATGAAGGTGGCAATATACAAACCCCAAACATTTGGATTATTCAAATTTGCCACGCCCAAGCCAATTTGATATTGGTAGACCTCACAGCCCACACCAACTCCAAACATCGACAGAGCGATAACCAGAATCACCCAAAACAAGGGTCTGGGGGTTTCCAAACTTTTGAGCACGTCGCCGTTGATCTTTGCCCACTCAATGCTCTCGCGGATATCTTTTTCCATTGTCCCTAATCCTTTTTCTTGTGCCTTAGACGGCGCTTTCGCGCACACGCTCGAGATACATCACTGACGGATATGCACGCAATTCTTCAAATATGCGATAACCGCGCAAATCTGAACCGCCTTCCTGTTCATCCTTTGCCTGACCTTCTCTGGCCAGCTCAACTTGCTGGTGTGCCCATTGCTTGGCGATCTTTGATTCAGGCTCTACCAAATTTCCAAAGGCAATTGCGCCGGTCGGACACGCTTGCTGACAGGCTGTTTGAACCTCTCCGTCACGCACCAGCCTACCTTCGGTACGGGCATTGTTCTTAGCTCTTTCCAAACGTTGTACACAGAAAGTGCATTTTTCCATGACGCCTTTGCCGCGCACAGTCACATCCGGATTAAGCTGTTGAGTCATCTCTTCAGGCCAGACATTATCGGTGGTGGGGTAATCGTACCAATTGAAATAACGTACCTTGAACGGACAGTTAGCTGAACAATAACGTGAGCCAATACACCGGTTGTATACCTGCGAATTCAATCCGTCAGCCGTATGGTTGGTCGCACCGGCAGGGCAAACGGTTTCACAAGGTGCAGCTTCACAATGTTGACATAACATGGGCAGGAACTGCGCTCCCTGATCCGGGAATTCGCGGCTATCTTCATCCCAGTAGCGCTCGATGCGCATCCAGTGCATTTTCTGCCCCGCATTAAATTTTTCTTTGCCTACAACTGGCAGATTATTTTCGGCATAACACGCCACGCTACATGCATTGCAGCCGCTACAGGCATCCAAATCGATACTCATCGCCCACTTGTATTCTTCATGCGGCTTATCATCCACCGGATGAGCATGGCGGTATTTAGACCAATTTTCTAACATATTGGAAACGGACACTTTTTAAACCTCCCCCGAAAGTTCAACTTCATCAGTCGATGCGCGTACAGCAATCTTGACACCCGCCTGACTTCCCCCGATAGCACCTTCATCTTTAACTACAAACACACGCTTGCCGGTCTTACTGATCTTCACGCGGGTTTCGTTTAGCGCCAATTCACCAGTATCTTTATCGACGACCTGATCAAGAATACCAAATGCATTCACGCCGACACCTTTTGCCCAGCGACCCAGCGCAACGTGACCATAGCCCAAGGGGACAGATATTGCCTCTGGATGAATGCCTGGGAACAAGTAAGCTTGTGCCGTTATTGATCCACTGCGAGAGGTCACTTCGATA
>CAIRAO010000392.1 GCA_903876625.1 uncultured Gallionellaceae bacterium
AACTGATGCTGAGAGATTGTTTTCTCGCATGAGTAAGAAAATTAGTCGAAGACTTGACGACGATGATCTAGTGGCTTTAGAAGCACTGGCTTTGCAGCTCGAAAAAGAGGATGAAGACCTGAAAGAATGGCGTAAACAATTTGCTAAAATCAGGGAGTCCTATGTCAAGCAAATTAAGTCGACAAAAATTTAGCTGTTACGGTTTTTTCTGCACAGGGTTCAAACTAAACCAAGGCGACATTCATCCAACTATTATCATACCTCTGTGTAACTAAATCCTCGATCCTTAAAATTACCTGCTGAAGGTGAAATAGGTCAAATTCTGCACGGTAAATCTTCGTCGTATAATCGGATGACTTTATGTCTTTATCAGTAACTGCAAAAATCTTCGCAATGAATCGAAGAACATGGCACACTTCCATAACTGCAGAAAACACAGCAATCGCCTGTTTTAGTTTTTAATAGAGATTTGCAATTAGTACATTCGTAGAAGACTCGACAGGAATCTGAAGGCATTACTTCAGCTTTTTGAAAGTTACAAATTGGGCAGGTAATTGTTGAACTGAGTTCCATTTTTGTTTTCAAGGATGTTAAAACTAAGTAGATATAGTGCTTCACAAATGTGACGATTTAGTTAAAACGCCCGCTGCATTAAACAATTAGTAGTCTAGCCTGATTTTGCAATAAATATTTAACAATTAATCTATAACATTGAACACCCTTTCACTGACATTAGCCAGAGCTATAGCCAGTAAGCTTAAGGAGTGGTCACTGTTATTGCCTCCGGATATTAGCTCGTTAATTCCAATACAACCGAATTGCGGCTCGTTGAGCTATCAGAGTGACACAGCTGAAAAGTTGTTGGTTTACATTGATCCGGTTCAGCCGGAAACTATAAACAATGATGTCTTTTTGCGCTTCCGCATCGATTCGAAATTGCATAGCATTCCGGTTGTTAAAGAAAATATTCCAATTGGCCTAATTTACCGTTTCGATTTTATTGATAGGATCGCCACTCCCTTTCAGCGTGAACTTTTGGGGAATAAACCTTGCAGCCTTACGATGATGGAAAAACCGTTACTCATCGATAAGAATACGGCAATTCAGGAACTCAGCTACCTTATTTCAGAAGGAGACAACCACAACTTTGCAGATGGTTTCATTGTCACTGACCACGGACGATATCAGGGTATAGTCTCAGGGCAGAACCTGCTGCGCTCAATTACTCGGATACAAATTGAGAATTTCCGTATTGCGGCAACCGCATTTGAGTCTCAAATCGGAATGATTATTACAGACGCGAAAAGCAATATTCTTCGTGTGAACCGAGCCTTCACAGAGATTACCGGATATACACCAAAAGAAGTAATCGGCAAAAACCCCAAAATATTTAGTTCAGGGAGGCATGACACTTCCTTTTATAGCGCTATGTGGGTCAGCATCCATGAATCCAGATCCTGGGAAGGGGAGGTTTGGAATCGGCGTAAAAATAACGAAGTTTATCCAGTGCAGTTAATGATTACGGCAGTGAAGGATCATAAAGGTAATGTGACTAACTATGTTGCGTCACTGAGCGATATTTCTTCTCGAAAAAAAGCAGAAAATGAGATCAGAAATCTTGCGTTTTATGATTCCCTGACTGAGTTGCCCAACAGAAGATTGCTTTTGGATCGGCTCAAACAAGCTTTGGCCTCAAGCGAGCGAAATGGAAAACAGGTTGCACTGTTATTTATTGATCTCGATAATTTCAAAATTATTAACGACACGCTGGGTCATGAGGAAGGCGACAATCTACTTAAACAGGTTGCGCAAAGATTGAAGTCGTGCGTACGGGAGGTTGACACTGTCTCACGCCTGGGAGGTGATGAATTTGTCGTGATGCTGGAAGATTTGAGCGAAGATGTTGAAATCGCAGCGGCACAATTGGCAGCTGCCGGTGAGAAAATCCTTGCTTCATTCAATCAACCATACCAACTGACCCAGTATGAATATCAATGTACATCAAGCATAGGTGCAACGCTTTTCAGTCATCAGGATATTGGTGTAGAAGAAATTTTAAGACACGCTGACATAGCTATGTATCAAGCAAAGAAGTCTGGCCGTAATACATTGTGTTTCTTCGATCCCGAAATGCAGCATGCCATTAATTCCAGAGCCTCCCTTGAACGTGAATTACGTAAAGGACTCGAATTAAACCAGTTTCATTTGCATTACCAAATTCAATTTGACTTTCAAAATTACCCAATCGGTGCAGAGGCACTGATACGCTGGAATCACCCGGAACGAGGATTGATTTCTCCACCCCAATTTATTCCACTAGCTGAAGACACGGGGTTTATAGTGCCATTAGGTGAATGGGTGCTGGATCAAGCTTGTGCTCAACTTAAGGATTGGCAGAAAAATAATATCACAAATAACTTGTCTTTATCAGTTAATGTAAGTGCCAAACAATTTCATGAAGAGAATTTCGTTGCACTCGTTCAATCTTCTGTTGAGCACTATTCTATAAACCCAATGTTGCTTAAACTTGAGCTAACTGAAAGTATCTTGGTAGAAAATATAGAAGACACCGTTGCAAAGATAAAAAGCCTGTTAAAAACGATGATTTGTGGCAAGAGTTAGATGCGATTGCTCAGCAACATCAAATCGAATGGCTTTGGGTGAAAG
>CAIRAO010000393.1 GCA_903876625.1 uncultured Gallionellaceae bacterium
AACAAAATATCTACCAGAACATCTTGAACATAACTATAATGAAAAGCAATAAAAGGTATTTGAATGTTTTCATCAAAAAAATTAAAAGTCAAAGATATTATATTCTAATTGTTAATTATCAATTTTTAATTACCAATTAACTACAAATCATATTGTTTTATTTTTCTATATAATGTCCGTTCTGAAATCCCTAGTTCATCAGCAGCAGCTTTTCGTTTTCCTTTGTTTTTTTCTAATGATTTTTTGATGAGTTCAATTTCTTTTTGTTCCAATTTTAAAACCTCTTCTTCTTCAACTGTTTCTGCAAAAAGGTAATTATTATTGTCATCTTCATCGTCTTCGAATTCTTCCTGCTCTACATCATTACTAGTTGGAACTGTATTGCTTCTAGGATGATCTTCAAAAAATGTTTCTTCATCCGATTTCCCATATACTTTCTGAATCAAATTAGGATTAATATCTTGAACTTTTGTACCATTTTTCATTAGTTCTAATGTCAATTTTTTCAAATCATTCAAGTCACTTTTCATGTCAAAAAGCGACTGTCACGGCCGTACAACCGCCTGGACGTTATGGTGCACTTAAATTGGATGGAAAGTCAGTGCGCGGCTTTATTGAAAAGCCGCAGGGAGATGGAGGATGGATTAACGGTGGTTTTTTTGTATTGTCTCCCAAGTGTATAGATTTGATAGTGGATGATAGCAGTACATGGGAAAGTGAACCGCTGAGTAAACTTGCTGCTCAGGATGAACTCAAGGCTTACTCGCACAACGGGTTCTGGCAACCGATGGATACGTTGCGGGATAAGACACACTTGGAAGAACTGTGGCAAAACGGCAAAGCACCCTGGAAAGTATGGAAATGAATGCTAGTTTCTGGCGTGGCAAACGCGTATTTCTGACCGGGCATACAGGATTCAAAGGCGGTTGGCTATCATTGTGGCTTCAATCAATGGGTGCAGAAGTTCATGGCTACGCACTCAATCCACCGACTGAACAAAATCTGTTTACCGAGGCGAATGTTCGCGAAGAAATGTCAAGCAGCGAAATTGCCGATATTCGTGATGCGGAGAATTTGTGCGTAGCCATGAGAGTAGCTCAGCCTGAAGTAGTTTTTCATTTGGCCGCCCAGCCCTTGGTGCGTTATTCCTATACGAATCCAACTGAAACATATGCCGTTAATGTGATGGGAACGGTTAACCTGTTGGAAGCAGTTCGCCAAGCGCCGAGCGTGCGCGCTGTGGTGAATATTACGACAGATAAATGTTATGAGAATCGCGAATGGGTGTGGGCCTATCGAGAAAATGAAGCAATGGGTGGATTCGATCCTTACTCAAGTAGCAAAGGCTGTGCAGAGCTCGTGACTGCTGCGTATAGGCGATCATTTCTTGAACCTGAAGGCATTGCGCTTGCGAGCGCACGGGCTGGGAATGTGATTGGAGGCGGTGATTGGGCAGCAGACCGGTTGATACCGGACTTTTTACGCGCTATGGATGCCGATCAAAAATTGGAAATACGCT
>CAIRAO010000394.1 GCA_903876625.1 uncultured Gallionellaceae bacterium
ATCGAGTAAGCAACCTCATTTAATTAGTCGCCTCCACGAAAACACGGTTAATCGCTTATAGAACATCAGTACCAACAAGATCATCATTACAATATGAACACTCCACAGGCCCAGCATGAGTCCAATTTTGCCTTGCGCCAGCCATGTCGTCGTCACTCCCATCATATTGTTATAGACCATGAATAGAACGACCGCCACCATCAGGTTGTAAGATCGTCCGGAACGGGGATTTACAAAACTAAGCGGAATCGCCAGCGCAGCAAGAATCAACGCGCTCAACGGGGAACCAATGCGCCAGGAAAGTTCAGCAAGATTGCCTGCAGTCGGGTCGCGCAGAAGCTGAAAGGTCGTTAAACTTTTTCGGTCAAGTTGCGTATCCTTGATTTCTGCGGCTTCAATGCGCACGGAATAGCGCTCGAATTCTACAATCTTATAGTCGTTTTGCCCGGGTACGCCTTCATAGCGCGTGCCATTTAACAATACAATAAAACGGTCACCATTGGCAGCCGTTTCCTGCAATCCTTCCTTTGCAACCATGGTTCCTTCTTTACTATTTTGAACCGACTGGACAAATATATTACTGACTCTGTTATTTTTAGTGTCAACATTCTCCAAAAAAAACACTCTGTCAGCCAAGTTTGATTCTCGAAAAACACCCGGCGCGGCCATTGCCACGTCATCGCGTGTGTCCAATTGTTTCTTGAAATCTTCAGCTTTCATTTTGGCCCAGGGCGCGAGCACAAAACTCAGCAACGCAATCACGCATACCACCGGGATCGTAAATCCCATGACGGGGCGAATCCAGCGCGTCAAGCCGATGCCCGAGGAAAACCACACCACCATTTCGCTATCGCGATAACTGCGCGACAACGTCATTAAAATGGAAAGGTACAAACTGACTGAAAGCACGATGGGCAGGTAATTCAGCGAAGTGAACCCAACCAGCGCCATCACGCCTTCCACCGCCAGCAAACCGCTGACCGATTCCCCCAGCAGTCGAATGAGTTGGGTAAACACCATAATGCCAAGCAAAATGGACGATACAAGCATACCCGTGACCGCAAATTCGCGAATCAATGAGCGATTGAAAATTCGCGCGTTCTTGCGAGAATACGTGTTCTTTGACTTTTGTAGCTGGGATTGCGGATAATCCGGCATCTGGAACAATTTATAGATTAATTAGGAGAAGCAAATGGAATTTAGCATAAAACAAGCCAGTCCGGAAAAACTCAAGAGTGGTTGTGTTGTTGTCGGGGTGTTTGAAGGGGGTAAATTATCGGCTGCCGCACAAGTAATCGACAAGGCCGCCAAACATGCACTCAGCGATCTTATTGCCCAGGGCGACATCAGCGGCAAAGCTTCCTCCACTTTGCTTCTGCACAAACTCAACGGGGTGGCTGCAGAGCGCGTATTGCTGGTTGGTTTGGGTAAAGCCAGCGAAATTAACAATAAAACCAGCACCGATACATTGCGTGCGACCTTCACCGCTTTGAATAACACACCGGCAAAAGACGCCGCGCTTTATATCATCGACGAAGGTGCTGGCAATAAAGCGGATTGGGTCATCAAGCAAGCCGTATTCATCGCAGCCGAACATGCCTTTCGTGCAGATGGGTTGAAGAGCAAACCTGCCAAAGCTGCGACACTGAAAAACATTACCTTCGCCACGATAGAAAAACCCGTTGCCGCTTTGAAGCAGGCACTTGAGCAGGCAACCGCAACGGTGCACGGCATCGACCTCGCCAAGACGCTGGGCAATCTGCCGGGCAACATCTGTACACCAAGTTACCTCGCGGCCAAAGCCATCGCCCTGAGCAAAGAACACAAAAGTATCAAAACCACCGTTCTGGAAGAACAAGATTTGCAGAAATTGGGCATGGGCTCATTCCTGTCTGTCACGCGCGGTAGCGACCAACCTGCCAAACTCATCACGCTCGAATATTACGGCACTGACAAAAAACACAAACCCATCGTCCTGGTCGGCAAGGGCATCACCTTTGACAGCGGAGGCATATCACTCAAGCCAGGCGCCGAGATGGATGAAATGAAATATGATATGTGCGGTGCTGCCAGCGTGCTCGGCACCCTGCAGGCGATTGCCGGAATGGGACTGAAGATCAATGTGGTCGGCGTCATCCCCACCTGTGAAAACATGCCCAGTGGCACCGCCACCAAACCCGGTGACATCGTCACCAGCATGTCCGGACAGACCATTGAAATCCTCAACACCGATGCTGAAGGCCGCCTCATTTTGTGTGACGCACTCACCTACTCGGCGAAATTTAATCCTGACACAGTCATCGACATCGCCACCCTGACTGGCGCTTGCGTCATTGCCTTGGGACACGTTGCCAGCGGTATGTTTGCCAATGAAGACAAACTGGCTCAAGAGCTGCTGGCAGCAGGCGATCAGTCTTATGACCGCGTCTGGCAATTGCCGCTGTGGGAAGACTATCAACCCTTGCTGGACAGTAACTTTGCCGATATGGCCAACATCGGCGGGCGGGCGGGCGGCACGATTACTGCGGCATGTTTCCTCGAGCGCTTCGCCAAAGACTATCGCTGGGCGCACTTGGATATTGCCGGAACAGCCTGGAAGTCGGGGAAAGAAAAAGGCTCGACCGGGCGTCCTGTGCCGTTGCTAACGCAATACTTGATCAATCGCGCCAGCCGTTAATATGGCCCTCAACTTTACGCTGCTGGGTAACGCCATTGTCCACCTCGAAAAAAGTTTGAAATATGCCACGTCAGATGCCGCCCAAGGTGGCGCTGGCCTATTTGAACAACTGCGTAATTCGGTCATTCATTGATTTGAGTTTACCTACGAACTTAGCCTCAAAATGCTCAAACGCTATCTGGAAGAAACGACCGCGAACCGCGAAGAATTTGACTTGGGTACTTTCCAGAATCTAATTCGTACCAGTAATAAAAAAAACTTACTGCGCTCAAACTGGTCACGCAGGAAAGACTATCGTCAAGCCCGCACCTACAGTAGCCACACCCACGACGAAATAAAAGCCGAAGCCGTGTATGCTATTGCCTCGGATTTTCTTGAAGAAGCCCGCTACCTGTTCCAACAGCTCGTCGAAAGAAACAGCCGGGCATGACCTCCCAAAATATGCCCGATATTGACCTCAGTCCGCGTGATTGGGAGATAGTGCCAACATCCTGTTCCGCAATATGAAGTCTGGGCATTTGGCTCACGAACAAAAGGGACAGCCAAGGAATACTCCGACCTCGATTTGGCAATCATTACCGATCAGCCCTTGGTTTTATCAGTAAGTGCGACAATTTCAGACAACTTCGCGGAGTCGGATTTGCAGATTAAAGTAGATGTGGTGGATTGGGCGACGACCAGCGAAGCGTTTCGGCAAATTATTGAAGAACAAAAGATCGTCGTTCAGCAGAAAGCAGGTGACTCCATCGCTTTCAGAGAAACACAAAATGGCCATTCCTAAATTTCAACTCTGTTGATTAACCCGCCATTTATTTTTGCAAAATTTTGCTAGATTTACCAAGTACAGTGAGCGTCCGTTTGCAGCCATTATGCATAGTACCCAATTTTATATATTACTCGGGTTAACGAGATTGCCTGAGACGTGGCAATAACGTGAATTGGTGCCGAAACTGGGAATCGTTAACCTTATTATATAAGGGCTTTTATTAGCAAATGGGACAATTTATGACAGTGATTTTAAGGGTTTCTCAATTTAGTCATTATTAAGTTCACTTTAAGAATCGAAGTAAGAACCTAACTCAGAACATTTTAGCAGCTTCCTACCATCCCAGTACTTTACCCAAGAAGTATCTATAAAAGCATTTAATTGGGAATGGCGTCTAAGGCCGAAACTTTTTCCAGCACTAATTGAGTAGCCTTGATAAGGTCTAAAACGAGTTGATCTTCAACCTCAAGGTGACCTTCATACTCAGCAAGATTTCGTCTTTGAGGGCACATAGCCAGCACACGCCAGATTTCCGGTGCAAT
>CAIRAO010000395.1 GCA_903876625.1 uncultured Gallionellaceae bacterium
CATTTCCGTTTTGTCGATATAAACGACCTTGAGAAACAAATTGAAGAGAAACTTGGTGATGGGTGAATGGTAATTCGAACTTTCTCCTGCGCCGAAACCGGTCAACACAATGAGCGGTACTTTCGAGCCGATTTTTTGTTGTACCTGAATCAGCACGCGTGCCGATTCTGAGAATAAAGTGGTCGCTTTGATACTGCTACCAGTTCCCAGAGTTATCAGTATAACTTCGGCCCCCGATAATGCAGCTTCCATATCCTTAGGGTTTGTTGAGCTTCCCTGAACTTTGGTTAACATTGGGTTTTGCGGAAGCGTATCAATACTGCGCGAAAGTGTTGTTACTTGATGGCCTTGCTGTAAAGCACGGTGAGTGGTTTCAAGACCTACTCCGGCAGAGGCTCCGATGATGGAAATTTTCATTTTATGTTTCCTCTCGATTCATTTAGTTACGTGGTTGGTCAGACTTCCCCTATACCATGTTAAAAAGAAAAAACAGGACAAATCTACTATGATTTTTGGATAAACCAACTAGCAAAATTGGATAAATGTACGTTGGCTGCGTTAGTGTGTCAGCGTAACATCATTTCCGCAATTGTATCTCCCCCAAGTTTTGCAATTGCATTGTATCTCCTCCTTAATTTAGCGCGTATCTGTGATGGGTACGCGCGTTTTTATGGAAAATGGGCCCATCATTTGGTTTTTGAGCGCGCTGTCCAAAGATTTTAATTGTGCTGATGAATCGATATTCATCTGTTGTGTTGGAACGCCACTTCCCAAGTGCTTGATATAAAGTTATAATTGATCCATTCCATTAAGGTCAGCCAAGCTGGTTTATATTGGCATCTGTAAAACCCTGTAAATAGCAGGGTAGTTAAGAGTTTTTTGATCATTCCTTAATTTGAGGGATACAACCTATGCAATTTAAAACGAATGAATTAGTCGCCTTGATCGTTGTGTCAATTATGGCGCTTTTGGCAAATTTGCCGGATCATATTATTGGTCATTTGGTTGACAGAAACCTCCTGTTGATAGGGTTGGTAGTGACCGTCACTATTTCTCTATTCCTGTATGTCAAATTAATGCTGTGCATTACGGTGTCAATATTGGCAATTGGCGCGAACTTGCCTGATCAATTCGCTGTGCAGTTAGGTATCAGCCGTCCCGCAATGATTGTGGCCTCCGGGCTGATTGTTGTCATGGGCCTGCTCTATAAGTGGTACTACATGCGGCCGGAAAAAGAAAATACCGCAGAAATTGAAGATGTCAAAGTTGTACCCAGAAATTATAAATTCGATACGATCAAATCTCGAACTGAAATAATCAATGCAATATTCAGTGGTAACTTGTCTGCTCTTCATCAATTAATTAATTCTGATGTAGAACTGAACTTTATTCAAAACGGAATAAGTCCGATTTTTCTTGCAATAGAAAAAGGCTATGCCGATATTGTTTTGATGCTATTAACCTGTGGTGTGAACCTGGAGGTTAAAAACAAAGAAGGGAATTCTCCGTATGAGTTTGCCTTGCTAAGTAAAGAAACGCGTATTGCAGAAATGCTTGAGTATGCTTCCAACCAGAACATAGCAATTAAAAGCAAAACGGAATCTTCGATTCGAACGATTGGCAAAGCAGTCATCATGTTTGTTGATATTTGCGGGACCACCGATTTGTACGATGAAATGGGAAACGAACCGGCGTATCTTCTAATTACCCGCGCTTTAAACATACTTAGTCAGAAAGTTGCCGAATTCAATGGCACACAGATCAAAATAATGGGGGGGCAAATCATGTGCTCCTTCCAGACAATTCCGCTGGCTACTCATGCCGCCTGTGCTATGCATTTTGCACTTGAAGCAAGACGTCCGGGAGGAGACCGCCCGATGCATGCCCGAATAGGGTTTCATTATGGTGAGGTTATTCAACAAGGGAACGATGTGTTTGGAGATACCGTTAATATTGCTTACAGAGTGACGGCTACAGCAACAGCAAGACAGATATTGACCACCCTCGCTTCAGTTAAATCATTGCCCATCGAGTTCGCAGAAAAGATACGGCCTTTGATGCGTGTAGTCTTTCAAGGCAAGCAAGAATCGTTTGGCGTATATCAGATCCTTTGGGAACCGGAAACTACCTTCGTTGGCAGGGTTGATAAATCTATCTTGATCAAACCACAAAACGAAGATCGCAGCGAAAGGTGGATTCGTTAAATCGAATTTGCTTTCTTGGAAAAAACCGATCAAGCAAACAAGGATGGGTTTCCTACAGTTTAATTTTAAACTGTAAAGAAATTCCGCCATGCAATTGTTCACTGTAATTCGGAATCACAATAATATTCGCACCAATGTTTTTATATTCATAACCTGCAGCTGGAATCACCACTGGAAACCAGCCACCGTTAGCGAATTTTGGATAACCATCTATAACACCCATTTCCGCCCCAAAACTAACTGGACCTAAAGCAACAGGTCGCCAATACCACCCGACATAATCAGAAGTAACCCAATCACTATTATGGAATTCACCTAGCACAATTGAGGAAGTCGTTGAATAGCGATACTCTCCGCCTAATCCCAAATTGTTGTCGTTCAAATGCAAATTGCTCTGGAAGTGGTAAGTAAAAAATCCCGCGTTTAACCAGAACTCGTTAATAGGGGTTGATTCGATATTTGAAATGCCTGCCCAAGATTCGGCATTGGATGTGGATGAGATTATAGTCATGCAAACACAAATCAATGTGTTTAGTAAACCATGCACTTTCATTTCGCCAAGCCTACGAGAATATGGGGTGGCTGAACGGGCTCGAACCGTCGACAACTGGAATCACAATCCAGGGCTCTACCAACTGAGCTACAGCCACCATTGAACCGGTTAGAAATAAGTCTTACTGGTGTGCCCGACTGGAATCGAACCAGCAACCCCCAGCTTAGAAGGCTGGTGCTCTATCCGGTTGAGCTACGGGCACAATTCGTTTCGGTGACCAATGCGACTTATTTACGAGTTACGGCAAAATTTAGGTTATTAAAACAACCTGCATCCTGCTCGCAAAACAGCGAGCATTTTAACACAGCAAAATATTTTAGAACAACAAAGCAAGCTGAGAAGCAAAAGAGATCACTTGTGATTTATTGCGCCGGAGCAAGTATTACCAAAACACGATAAGGCCCATGTGCGCCCATGGTGACAGTCATTTCAATATCGGCAGTGCGTGAGGGGCCGGAAATAAAATTGACCGCTCTTGGTGGCTGTTTGTATTCCTTGCGCATTAATTCCCAGGCGTCTTCCATGGTGGCAACGATCCGTTGCGGATCAAGTACGGCAATATGAGTTTCAGGTAGTAAACTGGTGGCTGCAGGCGTTTCGGTGCCTGATAGCATCATCAATGTTCCTGTTTCTGCAATGGCACAAAATGCGCCCGTTATTCCCACACCATCCAGGCTGTTTGCTGGACGCGACTCGATATTTAATCCCGCAGCGCTCCATGGCAATTCGGCTAGTGTCGGCCAGCATATCCCTTGATTTGGCAGCTGTCGTTCGCTGAGGTATTGCGTTATTAGTGCGGGCACTCGCTGGATGTCTGAAGTTTCTAAAACGTCACTGGATAGCTTGATTGCGCGGTGCTTGAAATTTGCAATTAAGTCGTCTGGAATAGTAGGCTGCGGACCCCGAGGATGACTATGCAAGTAATGTTTTACAGTATCGGGGGAGTCACTAATTTCGTTCGATTCAGCCTTTGTTCGCAATTGGGCATTGCGAATTTTGTTTAAAATATTTTCGCGAGCATTCATGTTCATTTCCCCTGCTGATATAGTTCACGAAAGGTTTGGCCTGTTGGAGCGGGAAAGTCACGCCCATTCGTCCAGCCGCTTGCGCCAGGCAAACTATGCAGCAATCTATCTTTGCCGCCCATTATGCTCATTATTTTTACGCCGATTTTTGTAGCAAGCTTGTATATATTCGGGTGAAGCGCCAGCCATGTCCATGCCTTAAGCATAAATACTTCGCGTTGTGTTTTCATACCGCGTTGCATTTGTTTCTCACGTAAATTGCGCAGCAAATCAGGCAATGGAATTTTAACCGGACACACGGCACCACAAGCGCCACACAAGGTTGAAGCATTGGGTAAGTCGGGAGCTGCTTCCAGTCCACCCAGCAGTGGCGTAAGTATCGAACCCATCGGACCCGGATAAACCCAGCCGTAAGCGTGACCGCCAATATTTTGATAAACGGGGCAATGATTCATGCAAGCGCCACAGCGAATGCAACGCAACATTTTCTGCATATCACTTCCAAGAATGCTGCTGCGCCCGTTATCCAGCAAAATGATATGAAAATGCTCCGGGCCATCATGAGCAGAGCTGTCTTTAGTTCCGGTCAGCAGAGATACATAGTTGGTAATCGATTGTCCTGTGGCAGAGCGGGGTAGCAAGCGCAGCAGTGTGGTTACATCTTCCAGCGTGGGTACCACTTTCTCTATGCCGGTAATGGCAACGTGCACGCGTGGGAGGGTGGTGACAAGTCTTCCGTTTCCTTCATTGGTGACGATCAGAACAGAGCCGGTTTCAGCAATCAGAAAATTGCCCCCGGAGATGCCCATGTCAGCATTGAGAAATATAGGGCGCAAAGTTTCGCGAGCTTCACGACACAACTCGGCGATATCTGTCTTGCGCGGTTTTTGATGTTTTTCCGCAAACAAATCCGCAATTTCTTCTTTGTTTTTGTGCACGACCGGCGCGACGATGTGCGATGGCGCTTCGTGCGCAAGTTGCAGGATATATTCACCCAAATCGGTTTCCATCACCTGCACACCGGCTTTTTCCAACGCATCGTTTAGTCCGCTCTCTTCACTGACCATCGACTTGGATTTTGCTGCAGTACGCACACCGTGAAGTGCAGCGATTTCAGCGACGATGCGGTTGGCATCATCACCATTTTCAGCCCAGTGAATGACTGCGCCTCGTGCAGTCGCCTGTTGTTCGAATTGCAGCAGCCAATGTTCAAGATCATTTAGTGCTCGATCACGGATGGCAGCAGCTGCCACGCGGGTTTCTTGAAAGTCATCGATCTCGCTGATCACTGCCGCCCGACCACCGACAAATCGACTCTGCAAACGCGACAAAGCATTTTGTAGTCGGACGTCAGCCAGTTTGACCGTAACCTGGCGTTTGAAATTAACAGAGTTGTTTTGCATCACTCTTCCTTATCAAGACCGGATAAAACTTCCGCCACATGCAACACCTTGGTTTTATGGTTGCCAGTTCTGCGTAGCCGGCCTTCGATATTCAACAGGCAACCGAGATCACCACCCACAATCGCATCGGCATGAGTTTCCGTAATATGCTGACATTTGTTATCGGCCATGCGCGTAGACAATTCGCCATATTTTACTGAGAACGTGCCACCAAAACCGCAACAGGTAGTTGACTCTACCATCTCATTGACGGTGACATCCGGCATCGTTGCCAATAATTGGCGTGGTTGTTTGTAGACATCAAGTTGACGCAAGCCAGAACAAGAATCGTGATAGGTCAGACTGCCTTTAAAATTGCCCGGTGCCTTTTCGAGTTTGGCAATCTTAACCAGAAAGTCGGTTAGTTCAAAAGTTCGCTGGCTCAATTTTGTGAATCTTGCAAATAACGAGGGATCATCTTGAAAAAGTTCCGGGTAATGCACTTTGATCATGCCAGCGCAAGAGCCTGAGGGTACGACCACATATTCAAACGATTCAAACTCGGCAATAAATTTGAGAGCAAGGGCTTTAGCGGATTCCTTATCGCCCGAGTTAAATCCGGGTTGGCCGCAACAGGTTTGTTGTTTGGGAAAGACGACTTCGCAACCTGTCGACTCCAGCAACTTAATTGTAGCGAACCCGATGCGTGGGCGCATGGAGTCGACTAGGCAAGTGACAAATAAACCGACGCGCATTCAGATTCTCCAATTATTGAAACGAGAAGTAAGCTATATTATTTTCATTCTACTGCATTCTGTTTCGCAGTTCGATAGATTCAGAAAATCAAAGTTGGAAGTTAGAAACCGAATCAGATTGATTGAAAACCAAGTTGACCTGAAAGTTGTTGTCCGGTTTTGATTACAAGCTCAATCCATTCGTCCTGGCGGCGCTCTATGGGAGCGGAGACAGATAAGCCTGCAACAACCTGTCCGCTACTGTCACGCACTAATGTGCCGATGCATCCTACACCAAGTTCAGCCTCTTCATTGTCCAAAGCGTAACCGCGGAGCGCGGAACTGACACAGTCTTGTACAAGGGAAGTGATTTTAGTGTGAGTGTTGATGGTGTAAGGAGTTAGTTTGTTGCGTTTTGCATAACTGCGGCAAGCCGCTTCGCCCTGATCGCCTAGTATCATTTTGCCCACTGCCGTGACATGTAAAGGGGCACGACTACCGATCACCTGCTCAACCCGAATCATGCGTTTGGCTAATGAACGTTCAATGTAGACAACCTCGTCGCCTTCGCGCACGGTTAGGTTAACCGTCTCTCCAAGATGGTCCCGCAGTTTTTCCATCAATGGCAATGCAACTTGTCGAATGTCTAAAGAAGAACTCACCAAGCTGCCCAATTGCATCAGTTTGTGCCCCAATTTGTAACTGCCACGCGCAGTGCGTTCCACGAAACCCTGCTCAGCAAGAGATGCGAGTATTCGAAACGCCGTAGAAGGGTGCAATCCCGTTTCGGCAGAAAGGGTTTTAAGGCTCGCCGAATCCTTGTGGGCAGCAATGACATCAAGTAACCGCGCGAGTCTTTCAATAACCTGAATGGAATTTGAGCTTGTTTGCATTTTTCGTATTGTGAAAACGATTGTGTATTGCGCAATTATATAACAACCAGTATTCTGTGACGAGTGCGATTTGCTAAATCATTTTTTTGGCGACTTCGCGTTAAGTCGCAACAACTGGTGGATATATTTTAGGAGTAACTGGAAATGAAAACTGACGTAATTACAGCTCCCGCTTTTTGTGAAGGCATTCAGCATTTCGGGCCGGTTTGGGAAGGTTTCTCCCAATATGCCAGTGCAGCCGTCATCAAAGAGGGCAAGGCTTCGATCGACGATTCTAGTGCGCCTGAGGCAGTCTATCAAACATTGCTCATGGCTGACGCGTTGCGCTACCTGACATTGCAAACATGCGGCTCAAAAGGTTCCGGCCATCCGGGCGGATTTGCCAGCAGTGCCGAGGCCTATGCTTCACTGGTGATGCTGGGCCACACCAATATTGTGACTGAGGTCGGGCATCATGCACCGGGTTTTTACAGCGCAATGTTCCTTGATACCTCATTGGAAGCGATGGGTATCAAGACGGTGACTGACTTGATGGCACGTTTCCGCGAGAAGCATGGTTTGCTTGGGCACTTGTCCGGCGCGATTCCGGGTTTATTGGCACCCGCAGGTCCGTTGGGTCAGGGGCAGCATTTCGCCATGGCAGGTGCGTTGCTGCATCCTGGCAAATTATTCCCAGTCACGATCGGTGACGGTGGCATGGGTGAGCCCTATGTATTGAATTCGATGATGCACTTTAATACCGCTTATCCAAAAGTAACCAATTTCTTGCCAACATTAGTTTGGAATGGTTACAGCCAGGAGCATCATTCCATGGTATCGCGCTTTACTGATGAGGAAATGATCGCTTACTGGAAGGGTCATGGCTTTAAGGAAGTGGTCTTGGTCGATGCAAAAGCGTTTGATGACACCAATCAAACCAGTGCCTATGCGGATAGCTCCTATTTCTCACAAAAACAGCGTTTGGCTTTCGCCGCCGCCGTTTTGGCTGGCGTAGACAAAGCCGCAAAGTCAGCCTTGCGTGGCACTTTGACTGCCTTCATCATCAAGCAGATGAAAGGCACGGGAGTGCATACAGTCGGAGCCAAATCGCACAATTTGTATCCTGCAGACAGTTTAGACAAGCCGCACATGATTGAAGGTTTAAAACGTCGTGCATTGAATCCGGAAGCCTGGAAGATCGTGCGTGAGAATTTTGTACGCGCGGGAGGAGGTCCAGCGGTTAAGACTTCAGTCACTGAACATGTGATGGAATTGGCGCCGCTCGGAAATATGCCTTTGCACGATTTTCCAAAAGGTGAAAAAGCGGTGCCTGCAACCGCAATGGGTGCACTGGTGGCGTATGTGGGAACCAAAGACAAGCGGTTCGTCGTGGCTAATGCTGACGGAAATGAAGCTTCTGCAATGAAGAACATCAACGATGCATTAAAAATTCGCCATCCGACCGTTGACCCGTTATATAACCAGGAACCGGAAGGACAAGTATACGAGCCACTGAACGAAGATGCTTGTGCGGGCTTGGCCTCGGCCTTGGCACTGTTTGGTTCGCGCGCATTGTGGTTGTCTTACGAAAGCTTTGCTATTAACGGCTGGCCGATCGTGCAGACCGTAGCGCAAGCGATGGCCGAATTGCGCCGCAAGACACCCTCCATTGTCACCATGTTTACTGCGGGAGCATTGGAGCAGGGTCGAAACGGATGGACGCATCAACGCCCGGAGATCGAGAATTTCTTTGCCGCACAAATGCGTAATGGCAATACCTATGCATTATTCCCATGTGATGCAAATGCGATTCAGGCGAGCTACGAATATGCCACCAACAGCTCAAACAAATGTATGGTGATTATTGCCTCCAAGAGTCCGTTGCCGGTGTACATGAGTGTAGGGGAAGCCAAAATTGCGGTTGAAGAAGGTGCTGCGGTAATCTACGAAAGCAAAACTGGCAGTAGGGGTACGGTGGTGTTTGCGGTGACTGGAGATATGATCTTCCTGCCGGTGTTTGATGCCAAAGACAAACTCGAAGCAGAAGGTTACAAAGTGCGTATTGTTGCGGTAATCAATCCGCGTCGTCTATACCGACCATCCGACGTGTCATGGAATACAGTATCTCAGCCGGATAATAAATTTATGGGCGATGCCAACTTCAACAAGTTATTTGATGCAGATATTTTGCTGGCGGTGAGCGGAGGACCGAGTGCGGTGCTGGAGCCGATCTTGTTACGTACGCGTGCAGCAAGGCGTGACACTTTTGCGTGGAAGCGCGGCGAAACGACAGCGAGTCCGGCGGAGATCATGGAGTTCAATGGACTCACCGGTGTTGCAATGGCTCAACGTGTCAGAACGTTGGTGGTTTAAATTAATTGCTAACGAAGTCTGGCTATTGACTATGGCAGAAACAAAAATCATCGTGTTGGATGACGACCCAACCGGTTCGCAAACAGTGCATAGCTGCTTGCTGCTGACACGCTGGGATAAAGAGAATTTGCGCGAGGCGATCCAGGATGCCTCGCCGCTATTCTTTGTGTTGACCAATACGCGGGGAATGGGAGCAAAGTCAGCGGCCGATATTACCCGCGAAGTATGTAAAAACCTGAAGTTGGCATTGACCGAACTAAAAAATATCGGACGCGATATTAATCCGATCATGGTGAGTCGCTCTGACTCAACCTTGCGCGGGCATTATCCTGTAGAAACCGATGTGATCGCTGAGGAGCTTGGGCCATTCGATGCTCATTTTTTAGTGCCTGCATTTTTTGAGGGTGGCCGGCTTACGCGTGACAGTATTCATTATTTGATTGTTAACGGCAAGGAAACTCCGGTGCATGAAACAGAATTTGCTCGAGACTCTGTGTTCGGATATCGCCACAGCTATTTGCCGGAGTACGTGGAGGAAAAAACAGGCGGCCGGATTCATAAGTCACAGGTTGAGCGGTTTTTGCTGGAAGACTTGCGCGGCAATAGTTTGCGACGATTGATGAATTTGCATGGCAATATATGTGCGGTTGTCGATGCCGAGAAGCAAGGCGACCTCAATCATTTCGCAGAGCAATTGCGTGATGCAGCCAGCCAGGGCAAACGTTTTTTATTTCGCAGTGCGGCCAGTTTGCTTACTGCGTTGGCAAGATTGCCAGCCCAGCCAGTTGCGGCTCAGGATATGGCACGATATGTTCGCAATGGGAAACCGGGTGCGGTGATTGTCGGTTCACACGTCAAGAAAACGACTGCACAACTTGAGCTCTTGCTAAAAATGCCCGGGATTATTGCAATTGAAGTTAACGTTGATAAATTGCCGGAGCATAGCCAGCAAATGCTGGAAGATATTTTGAATCAATGCGCACAGGCGCACGCGGCGGGGAATACGCCGGTTGTTTATACCAGTCGACAGGAAAAAGTCTTTTCCGATCAGGCCTCTCGCCTAGCCTTTGGTGATAGTGTCTCAGCATTTATGATGGATGTCGTACGAAATCTTCCAGCAAGTTTAGGATTCCTTATCAGTAAAGGTGGGATTACTTCGAACGATGTTTTAAGTTCGGGTTTGGCGTTGCGTACCTCGCGTGTGGTGGGGCAAATATTGCCGGGCTGTTCAGTTGTTTGCTGTCCTGCTGACCACACGCGCTACCCGAATTTGCCTGTTGTGATCTTCCCGGGAAACGTCGGTGATGAAAAAGCATTAGCAAGGGCATATGGCATCTTGTCTGGTTTTGATGTTTAATTTGCGCCTTCTGAATCAAAGAAGTTTACAAAGCTATTTAAAATGGGAAATTCTTGGTGATTTCGTTTAGTATAAATTTAGCCTGTCAGTAAAACTTAGGACATAAATCAATAGCCGAATTTGGGGAGAAATAGTATGAATGAAGCTACAACAGCAGCAATTGAAACAAAAGCCATACCTGAAAAAGCTTCTTTGCTTGCTTCCGCCTGGCCTCAACTTATCATCGGGATCATATGTATGGTGATGATTGCCAACATGCAGTACGGATGGACCTTTTTTGTTCCAGAAATTCAAAATAAATTTGGTTGGGACAGGGCCTCCATCCAGATTGCATTTACCCTCTTTATTTTATTTGAAACGTGGCTGGTGCCTATTGAAGGCTGGTTTGTGGATAATTACGGACCCCAAGTCGTCGTGTTCGTCGGCGGCCTTGCATGTGCTCTCGGCTGGGTGCTCAACTCCTATGCAACATCTTTAGGGCAGTTTTATACAGCGCAAATCATAACAGGGATTGGGGCTGGGGCCGTTTACGGAACTTGTATCGGGAATTCACTCAAATGGTTTCCAAACAGACGAGGTCTTGCGGCAGGTTTAACAGCTGCCGGATTTGGAGCGGGTTCAGCGTTAACCGTCATTCCGATTCAATCAATCATTAAAAATGACGGTTTTCAGAATGCGTTCCTCTACTTTGGTTTGGGTCAAGGAATTGTGATCTGTCTGTTTGCCTACTTGATGGCAGTACCTACTGAACAGTTAAGATCGTTAGTCAAAATTCATAAGTCTGTTAATCGGATCAGAGAATTTTCAACTCGTGACATTATTGGTCCGAGTCGTCCGTGGATCATTGCGAGTCTATTTACTGTGCTCGGCGGATTGACGATGTGGTCATTGGGTTTGCAATTCTATATCCCGCTAGCCTTGGCAATTGTGATTATGATCGTTGGCGGTGGAATTGTATGGGCAAAAGGTGAGCCTGTATTTATCTTGATGTATTTTATGTTCGTCATCGTGGGGGCGGGTGGTCTGATCGTAACTGCCAACTTAGCGCCGATTTCGCAAGATTTGAAAGTCGGCACCATACCAGTGACGATTGCCTGGTTGACCTTACCGGCGCTGACTTTTGCGGCCACGATTGATCGTACTCTGAACGGTATAACAAGACCATTTTTCGGCTGGGTCTCGGATCATATTGGCCGCGAAAACACAATGTTCATCGCGTTCACGCTTGAGGGCATCGGTATATTCATGCTTTATAAATTCGGTGCCGACCCTTTCTGGTTTGTCATACTCAGCGGCATGGTGTTTTTTGCGTGGGGTGAAATATACAGCCTCTTTCCGGCAACCTGTACTGATACGTTCGGATCAAAATATGCAACCAGTAATTCAGGGCTTTTGTATACGGCAAAAGGTACAGCTGCATTACTCGTTCCCTATGCAAGCTCCTTGCAGAAAAGTACAGGAAGTTGGGATGCAGTGTTTCTCATGGCTGCGGCGGTCAATATTCTGGCGGCATTTCTTGCCGTTGGTGTACTTAAGCATTGGCGCCACAAAGTGATTGCCAATCAAGAGCGCAGGGCAATCACCCGGACTCCTGAATAAAGGCAAATCATGGCGCAATGGATTTCATTTATTCATAATGGAAAATCTGGTTTCGGTCAGATAGAAGGTGATCGTGTTGCAGTATATGAAGGTTCTCTGTTTGCCGAGGCGCGTCGGACAAACAGGGTTCTTGCTATCGCTGATGTAATTATGGATCTACCCTGCCGGCCGGGAAAATTGATCGCACTATGGAACAACTACCACGCGCAAGCTTCCAAGCAAAATCTTTCGATACCCGCTGAACCTTTATATTTCATCAAATCGCCAAGCAGTTACTGTGCTCACGAAAATATTGTTCCTTCGCCGACTTCGTATAACGGCCGGGTTGTTTATGAAGGAGAATTGGGCATTGTCATTGGGCGACTCTGCAAGAACTTGAATGAAGACGAGGCCAGACAAGCAATATTTGGTTACACCTGCATCAACGACATTACCGCTTTGGACCTGATCTCAAAAGATACTTCATTTGCACAATGGACACGGGCAAAAAGCTTCGACGGTTTTGGGGTCATTGGCCCAGCCATCACGACCGGACTTGATTGGAGCACATTGAGTGTCAGAACTTTGATCAATGGAAGGGAGCGCCAGAATTATCCCTGCATTGACATGATCTTTTCTCCTGAAAAGATTGTTCACGCAATTTCACAGGACATGACGCTGGAGCCGGGTGATGTCATTGCGTGCGGAACTTCGCTTGGCGTCTTGCCAATGAAACCCGGCACGATCGTGGAAATTCAAATAGAGGGTATCGGTACTTTGCGAAACCAGTATGGAGCAGGCGCATCTGAATAACTTACCAATTATTTAATATAAGGCAATTCGATGAAGATTTGTATAGTAGGCGCCGGTGCAATAGGCGGCATGCTGGGTGTTAAATTTGCACTAACCGGACATGATGTCACACTTATTTTGCGCGGAGCCAATTTGGCAGCCGTTAAGCAAAATGGTTTGAAACTGATTGAAGAAGATGGCAAAGAGCTGCTTGCGCATCCGATCAAGGCGACATCTGTAATGACCGAAGCTGGAGTACAAGATGTTGTGATCTTGACATTAAAAGCACATCAAGTAGTTCCAATTGCAGCCGAGCTTCCCTCGCTAATGCATTCCGAAACGCGAGTGATCACCATGCAGAACGGAATTCCCTGGTGGTACTTCCATAACCTGCCCGGAGAGCTGGGTCAGCGCTATCAGGGAACATCGGTTAAGTCTGTCGACCCTGAGGGCATTACTGCAAAGTACATTAATGTTGATCGCGTTATCGGCAGCGTGGTTTATCCGGCGAGTGAAGTAATTAGTCCAGGGGTAATCAAAGTAATTGAAGGCAACCGTTTTTCTCTTGGTGAACTTGACGGGAGTGATACGCCAAGTATTCGCGCCATCAGTGATGCATTCAAAGCAGCGGGATTCAAGTCGCCAATTTCCAATGACATCCGCTCCGAAATTTGGCTGAAGCTGTGGGGCAATTTGAGTTTCAACCCGATCAGCGCATTGACTCACGCCACGCTGGAAGATATTTGTGTTTTTCCCGGCACCCGTGAACTGGCTGCAAATATGATGCGCGAGGCTCAGATCATTGGTGAGAAGTTGGGCGTCAATTTTAAAGTGAGTCTGGAGAAACGCATCAATGGAGCCCAGGCAGTGGGACAACACAAAACATCCATGCTGCAGGATGTCGAGTTGGGGCGACCACTTGAACTTCAGGCTTTGGTGGGTTCAGTGATTGAACTCGGGCAAATTACCGAGACTCCCACTCCCAATATCAACGCGGTATACGCGCTGACGTCATTGTTGGCGAATAAATTGCAACAGCACAAAGCAACATTAAAAATCTCTTGAAATTGCACTTCCTGATAATGACTCTCTAATTCTTACTTATCTTTCTCGCCAATCATGAAAAAATTTACTACTCTTTCTGAAATGATCGCGATTCATGCGAATGCAACACCATCAGCAACAGTGATTACAGCGCCATCGGCAATTCCATTGACATATTTTGGACTGAATCAATTAATACAAAATACTGTCGCTTCACTTAACAAGTTTGGAATTGGAAGGGGGGACCGCGTCGGAATCGTGATGTCCAATTGCCCAGAGATGGCAACAGCATTTATAGCGGTCGCAAGCGGCAGTACTGCAGCGCCATTGAACATGGCCTATCGAGCGGATGAATTGGAATTTTATCTCGACGATTTAAAAGCAAAGGCACTGATTGTTGCAAAAGGAAGTGAAACACCAGCAAGGGCAGTAGCAGCAAAACTGGGGATCGCTATTCTGGAACTTTCACCTACTCCGGAAAATGGAGCCGGTAGCTTTACGCTCGCAAGCATATCTCCTGCAAACAGTTCGACTAAGAATGGAGGTCTGGCACAGTCTGCTGATGTTGCTTTGATCCTGCATACATCAGGTACCACTTCCCGACCCAAGATCGTCCCTCTCAGCCATACCAATGTTTGCGCATCAGCGAGAAATATAAGTTCAACGCTTAATCTCCAACAGAATGATCGAGAGTTGCACGTGATGCCGCTGTTCCATATTCATGGTTTGATTGCAGGAGTTCTTGCTCCAATGGCTGTTGGTAGTCAAATCTTTTGCACACCGGGTTTTAATGCATTGAAGTTTTATGCCTGGATGAAAGAGTGCAAACCGACCTGGTACACCGCCGTGCCAACCATGCATCAAACCATTTTGTCTCGCGCCGCAGGAAACATGGATGTCATTCAAAGCAATCCGTTACGGTTTATTCGTTCCTCCTCGTCATCGATGCCGACCCAGGTCATCGGTGAGCTTGAAAAAGTATTCAATGCACCATTGATCGAATCCTATGGTATGACTGAAGCTGCGCACCAAATGGCAAGTAATCCGTTGCCACCTGCCAAACGTATTCCCGGCTCGGTAGGAATTGCTGCCGGACCCGAAGTTGGCATCATGGACACTCAGGGTAATCTGCTGCCAAGCGGAGTCATTGGCGAGGTCGTGATACGCGGTGAGAATGTCACATTGGGATATGAGAATAACGCTAAGGCCAATGCAGAGGCATTTGTGCACGGGTGGTTTCGCACTGGCGATCAAGGATCTCTATCGAGTGATGGCTATCTAACCTTAACCGGTCGTTTGAAGGAAATCATCAATCGGGGTGGTGAAAAAATATCTCCTCTGGAAGTAGATGAGGTTCTGATGCTTCACCCGGCAGTGATGCAGGTTGTCACCTTTGCCATGCCGCACGATAAATTGGGTGAAGATGTGGCGGCGGCTGTGGTGTTGAGGGAAGGCTTCAGTTTGAATGAGAATGAATTGCGCGAATTTGCAGGAACCAAATTGGCAGCTTTTAAAGTGCCAAGAAAAATCCTGTTCATGGCTGAAATACCAAAGGGAGCCACGGGTAAATTACAGCGCATCGGATTGGCTTCCAAATTGGGACTGGGAGAATGAACTTTTCATACTAATACTCCTAAATCCGGAGAAATATAGTTATCCTTGTAGAAACATAAGTATCATCACAAACGTTAAATTTAAGATAAGCTTTAGTTGTTATTGTGTTGGGAAATCGTTGCAAGAAAGCATGTAGTTCATTAAGTGTAATTAATAATAACTTGATTAAGGAGTGAGAATATGAAAAATAAAATTAAATCTATTGTAATTGCTATGGCATTGGGAGCATCGTTCTCCGCTTTTGCTGCTGACACTATAAAGATTGGCGTCTCCGGCCCATACACCGGTGGTTCAAGTCCGATGGGCGCTTCCATGCGTGACGGGGTTCGACTTGCGACGGCAGAAATTAACACCAAAGGCGGAGTTCTAGGTCGTCAGATCGAGTTGGTAGAGCGCGATGACGAAGCCAAGCCAGAACGTGGCGTGCAAGTAACACAGGAATTGATTAATAAGGAAAAAGTCGTAGCTACAGTGGGATATATCAATACCGGTGTTTCTCTGGCATCTCAGCGTTTCTATGAGGAAGCCAAGATTCCGGTGATCAACAATGTGGCGACTGGTTCTTTGGTGACCAAGCAATTCCTGCCACCAGAATTCGCAGACAACTATGTGTTCCGCACCTCTGCAAACGACACTATCCAGTCCGCGTTGATCGTCAAACAAGCCATTGAGGTGAACAAGTACACCAAGGTTGCCATCTTGGCGGACTCCACCAATTATGGCCAGTTGGGACGTGCCGATTTGGAAAAGGCGCTGGCTGCCAAAAACATCACCCCGGTTGCAGTTGAAAAGTTCAATGTCAAAGATGTAGACATGACTGCACAGTTGCTTAAGGCAAAGGAAGCGGGAGCACAAGCGATTCTGACCTATGCAATCGGGCCTGAGTTGGCGCAGATTGCAAACGGCATGGAAAAGCTGGGCTGGAAAGTTCCGATGATCGGAAGCTGGACGTTGTCAATGGGCAATTTTATCGACAACGCAGGCAAGAATGGTGAAGGTGCGCATATGCCGCAAACCTTTATTCAAGAGCCGAATACGCCCAAGCGTAAAGCGTTTATTGATGCTTACTTGAAAGCCTACAATCCTGCAAACGGACGCATACCTTCACCCGTTTCAGCAGCCCAAGGCTATGACTCAATGTACATCCTGGCAGCTGCAATCAAGCAAGCAGGCAATACCGATGGCGTGAAGATTCGTCAAGCGCTGGAAAATCTGCAGGAAAAAGTTGACGGAGTCGTAACTACCTATAACCATCCCTATGCTCATGACGACCACGAAGCGATCACCATCAATATGGTGGTGATGGGTAAAGTTCAGGATGGCCATGTGGTGTATGCCAACGAATCCGACAAGGCTGTTGCAGTTCGTGAAAAAGCCAAGTAGTAAATCGCACTTGTAGCAAGGAGTAGCGCGGATGTGGCGTAGCGTAATCCGGGAGTGTAAGGCGGACAATATTTTCCCGGATTCCATTTCATTTCATCCGGGCTATGCAGGCTAGTCAGTATTTGGGCCGGGAACTACCCGGCCCAAATTGCAACAGAAGGGATACTTTAATATGGAAATCCTCGCGCAACTGATTGTCAGTGGCATCGCGGTAGGCATGATCTACGCGTTGATCGCATTTGGTTATCAACTCACTTTTGCTACATCCGGCACGCTGAATTTTGGTCAGGGAGAAGCATTGATGCTGGGTGCCTTGGTCGGATTGACTCTGGTAGGGCACATGAGCTATTGGCTGATGATTCCATTGGTGCTGGTGTTCGGTGCGTTACAAGGAATATTTGTAGAGCGTGTGGGTGTGCAACCCGCGATAAAGACAAAATCAGAATTCGGTTGGATCATGACCACGATTTCGCTGGCAATCATTTTCAAGAATGTCGCCGAAAATGTATGGGGCCATGACGATATTACTTTCCCTTCCCCACTGCCGACTTCACCTCTTCAGTTCATGGGAATTCGCGTACTGCCGATGGAGATATTGGTCGTGGTCGGCGCGCTGGCGATCATGCTGGCTGTGGAGATATTCAACCGTAAATCCATCTATGGCAAGGCGGTGGTAGCGACCTCGAATGATCGTGATGCGGCCGGGCTGATGGGCATCAATACCAGTATGGTGATCACTTTTTCCTATGGGCTAAGTTCCATGACCGCGGCTTTTGCCGGCGTGCTGGTTGCTCCCTTGACGCTCACTGGTTCCACCATGGGCGTGGTGTTGGGTCTCAAGGCATTTTCGGTTGCAATTATTGGCGGGCTGAACAGCGGCATGGGCGTCATCGTTGGCGGATTGATCTTGGGAATTGCCGAGACGACTACCGGTTACTACATTTCGACCGGATACAAAGATGTTCCCGGGTTACTGCTGCTGCTGCTTGTGCTGGCGATCAAGCCGTCGGGCATTTTCGGCAAGTCTGTCATCAAAAAGGTCTAGCATGAGTACAATTAAAATTACCTCGATTGTTCTCGCTATCGCGGTTGCGGCCATCCTACCTACGCTCTGGCCAAATCCCTATTACATCCACTTGATGGTGGTAATTGGCATCTACGCGATCCTGTTGCTTGGTCTCGACATTGTGGTGGGCTATGTGGGCGAAGTATCGCTCGGTCATGCCGCGTTATTCGGCATAGGTGCCTATACCGCCGGTGTGCTGAACTTTCAGCTGGGTGTTCCTTTCTTGCTTGCTGTTCCGGTGAGCATAGCTGTCACTGGTTTATTCGGCGCGATACTCGCTTTGCCGGCATTGCGCGTAAACGGCCCCTATTTGGCGATGGTGACATTGGCTTTCGGTACGATCATTCAGATATTGATCAACGAGATGACTTTTCTCACCAACGGGCCACTCGGATTGTCAGTACGCAAACCAATATGGTTCAGTCATCAGGTCACCGGCACAGACTATTACTACATCGTCCTGCTATCTCTGGTACTTGCGCTGCTTGTCGTGCAGCGCATACTCAAATCACACTTGGGACGTGCTTTCGAAGCATTGCATGACAGCCCTATCGCGTCCGACTGTATGGGCGTAAGTGTGTATGCCTACAAGGTGTACGCTTTTGTTCTGAGTGCGGGATTGGCCGGTTTGGCTGGCAGTCTTTTTACGTATTCTGAAGAATATATTTCGCCAAACAGTTATAACTTCGAATTGACTATTTTGTTTTTGCTGGCTGTCATCATGGGCGGGCGCAAATCACGTACCGGGCCAATTCTGGGCGCGATCATCGTTGTAATGTTACCGAATGTTTTGTCCGATATTGATCTGTTCCGCAAGATTTCCACCGGCATCGCAGTCGTGGCGATCGCATACTCCGCTTACATGATCTCAGTCAGGTTGCGTTCATTCAAACAGGTAACAATACCTGTGCTGGTAACGGGCGCGCTGGCAGTGTCTGGTTACGTAATGGACAACATCACCGATCAGCGACTGACGATATTCGGTGTAATGATCTTGTTCGTCGTGTACTACCTGCCAAATGGCATCATGGGTTTCTTGCGCAGTATTGTAATGAAGGTCAGACCGCAATGGGTGCACAGGCACACGGTTATTCTTGAACAAGGGGACAAGCAGCATATTTGGTCAGTGCCTGATCATCCGGTTACAGCGCAGGGGTATTTGCTCGAAGCCCGCAACATTGTGATGCAGTTCGGCGGCTTGAAGGCACTGAACGAGGTCAATCTGGCCATTGCCAAGAACACAGTACACGGCCTGATCGGCCCCAACGGATCGGGGAAGAGCACCATGATGAACGTCCTAACCGGCATCTACAAACCGACATCGGGCGAGATTCAGTTCAACGGCAAGATCATTACCGGTACCACTCCGTCATCCATTGCAGGCGAAGGCATCGCAAGAACATTTCAGAATGTTCAGTTATTTGGTGAAATGACGGCAATTGAAAACGTACTGGTCGGCTTGCATCACACCTTCCGGCATAGTTTGATCGATGTCGTATTTCATACTCCACGGTGCCTTAAAGAAAAACATGCGGCTGAAATTCGTGCCGCAAGTTTGTTGCAATTCGTTGGTTTGTCGGATCTTGCAAACGACGAAGCGCGCAATCTGCCCTACGGTAAACAGCGATTACTCGAAATTGCCAGAGCGTTGGCTTTGAATCCAAGTCTGCTGTTGCTGGATGAACCGGCTGCCGGATTGACTGCACCCGATATCAAAGAGTTGATCGTGATGATCAACAAAATACGCGGACACGGCATCAGCGTGATACTGATTGAGCATCACATGGACGTCGTCATGAGTATATGCGACACCGTTACGGTGCTGGATTTCGGTCAAAAGATCGCCGAAGGTAATCCCGCAACTGTCCAATCAAATGAAAAAGTGATCGAAGCCTATCTTGGCGGCAGCGCCAAGGCAGAGTGAGGAGGTAGCATGTTACAGATAAAAGAACTGCATGCCGCTTACGGCAAAGTGGAAGTGCTTCATGGCATTTCAGTAGACGTCCCCAAAGGCAAGGTTGTCACGCTGATTGGTTCCAATGGAGCCGGCAAGACGACCACCATGCGCGCGATTTCAGGCATGATCAAACCGGTGAGAGGCGAAATCAGTTTAAACGGCAAAAACATTACCGGTTTGGCTTCAAACAGAATTGCGCGCACAGGACTTGCACATTCTCCCGAGGGACGACGAGTATTTGCTACCCTTTCGGTCACTGATAATCTGCTGCTAGGCGCCTTCCCTCGTCTGACATTTGGGCGGACTCGCGGTGATGTGCAGGGAGATTTGGCCCGAGTGTTTGAATTATTTCCCCGGCTCAAGGAACGTGAAAATCAGTTGGCGGGTACATTGTCCGGCGGAGAGCAGCAGATGTTGGCGATGGGTCGGGCGCTGATGTTGAATCCCGATGTGCTTCTTCTGGATGAGCCTTCGATGGGACTTGCGCCACTTTTGGTGAAAGAAGTATTCCGCATCATTTATGAATTAAAAGGACGAGGTATCACCATGTTGCTGGTCGAGCAATTTGCCGCTGCCGCACTGGAGGTTGCAGATTATGGCTATGTGCTGGAGAACGGTCGCATCTCAGTGCATGGTCCGGCCGAGCAATTAAAAAACGATCCCGCAGTTAAGGCGGCTTATCTGGGCGCTGCACACTGAGTGACACCAGAATGACAACGCAATTGCATCGTCGCATGCGACGTTTACGCTGGACCAGTTATACGCTAGTAGTAGTGTGCTATATATTGGCCTATTTTCATCGCATGGCTCCGGCTGCGATTTCAACTGATCTACAACAATCCTTTCATGCCAGTGGTGCGTCGCTGGGTGCTTTGGCTGCCGCTTATTTTTATACTTACACAGTGATGCAAATTCCGGTTGGTGTCATGGCCGACACGTTGGGTATCCGCAAGATCGTCGCTATCGGTGCAGTGCTTGCCGGACTGGGTTCATTGATGTTCGGTATGGCCGATACGCTCACCGGGGCTACAGCGGGTAGAGTCCTCATTGGTTTGGGTGTGTCCGCGATGTTTATTTCGCTGATGAAGCTAAATTCAGTTTGGTTTCACGATAGGCATTACGGCACAGTCGCAGGTATGTCGCTCATGCTGGGGAATATGGGGTCAGTACTTGCTGCCACGCCGTTGGTTTGGGCTGTAACTCATACATCCTGGCGCAATGTGTTTACTTCAGTAGGAATATTTTCCATCGTTGTGGCTGCGCTGGTCTGGTTACTGGTCCGTAATCATCCCGGTGAAGCAGGGTTGCCATCCATGCGTGAATTGGAAGGCAAAGAAGCGCATCAACGCCATCAAGGGCACTGGTATGACGGATTAACTACAGTCATGAAAAACCGTGCAAGTTGGCCGGGATTCTGGCCAAACCTCGGCGTGGGAGGCAGTCTGTTCGCCTTTGCCGGATTATGGGGCGTGCCCTATCTTCGCGACGTATATGGCATGGAACGCAACGTGGCAGCTAATCACACCATGCTATTACTATTTTCCTTCGCAGTTGGCGCGCTTTTGCTGGGCACACTCTCCGACCGAATCGGCAAACGTCTGCCCGTGATTGTGGGTGGAATTGGTGTATATGTGTTGTGCTGGGTACCCATGGTGTTTGCCTGGCATATGCCGATCAGCGTGAGTTACACACTGTTTGCATTGATGGGGTTTGGAGCCTCGGGGTTTACGCTGACTTGGGCCAGTGCCAAAGAAGTCAATCCTCCTGCCTTGTCGGGCATGGCGACCAGTGTCGTCAATACGGGAACTTTCTTGGGGGCTGCGATTTTGCAACCGCTGGTTGGCTGGGTAATGGACCAGGGCTGGAGTGGCAGTTTGTTAGCAGGAGCTCGGGTCTATAGCGAACAGAACTATCAAATCGGCTTGGGCATCATGTTTGTGTTTGCCGTGGTTGGTCTGATAGGTGCCATGACTATTCGTGAAACGAATTGTCATTACATTACCGTTTCACAGAATTAAAATTAGTAGTCAAAAGGCTAAACCTAATTAAGATAAGGAGAAATAATATGACGATCAATATTGGATTTATCGGACCCGGTATCATGGGCAGGCCCATGGCGCTAAACCTGATGAAGGGAGGCTACAAATTATGGGCTTACGCCCGCCGCCCGGAAACTTTACAACCCTTAACAGTTGCGGGTGCAACAGGTTGTGCCTCGGCAAGTGAAGTAGCTAAACATGCCGATGTGATTTTTACAATCGTTTCGGACACGCCGGATGTTGAAGCGGTAATCTTTGGTGAGCAAGGCATAGCCAAACATGCGCGTCCCGGATCAGTGATTGTAGACATGAGTACAATTTCGCCTACGGCCACTAAAGCATTTTCAGAACGCCTGGAAAAACTCGGACTTGAAATGTTGGACGCACCCGTTTCCGGTGGAGAAACTGGCGCGATCAATGCGACCCTTTCTATTATGGTGGGTGGAAAAACCAAAGTTTTCGAACGCGTAAAACCGCTATTCGAATGCATGGGAAAAAACATCGTTCACATCGGAGAAAACGGCGCAGGTCAGGTTGCCAAAGCCTGTAACCAGATTGTGGTGGCGGTGACCATTGAAGCTGTGGCAGAAGCGCTGACATTTGCGCGCAAAAATGGTGCTGATCCCGCTAAAGTACGCGATGCGTTGATGGGGGGATTTGCAGGAAGTAAAATTATGGAAGTGCATGGCAAGCGAATGCTGGATAACGATTTCAAACCCGGCTTCAAAGTCGGCTTGCACCAGAAAGACATGCGCATCGTGATGGAAACTGCACACCAGTTGGGTTTGGCGTTGCCCGCTGCGGCGATGGTCACACAGCATTTGAACGCGTTGATGGGTACCGGTGATGCAAATCTTGATTCGGCGGCAATTGTTAAAGTTATTGCACGCATGTCAGGGATCTAATCCGGCTTAAAACACGATGCATAAAATAGTTTTTCTTGATCGTTACAGCATCATTGCCGACGTTAAACGTCCGGCCTTTCCTCACGAATGGAAAGAATATCCGGCAACAAGTGCAGACCAAACTGTTGAACGGTTAAAGGATGCCAACATTGCAATTACCAACAAAGTGTTGTTGCAACGTGAAGTGCTGGATAAATTGCCTAAACTGAAAATGGTTGCCGTTGCTGCTACCGGTGTCAACAACGTAGATATCGAATGCTGTCGCGAGCGCGGTATCGTCGTGTCAAATATACGCAATTATTCGGTGAATACTCTACCTGAGCATGTATTCATGTTGATGCTTGCGTTACGACGCAATCTGCTTGGATTTCGTGCTGATGTTCGCAATGGCGAATGGCAACGTGCAGAACAATTCTGCTTGTTTACGCATCCGGTAAGTGACCTTTACGGCAGCACTTTGGGTATAGTTGGTAATGGTGCGATTGGGAAAGCGGTAGGCAAGATCGCTCAGGCTTTTGGAATGAAAGTATTGATTGCAGAACATAAGGGTGCTGCAGATATCCGCCCAGGATACACAGCGTTTGACAAAGTGTTAGAGCAAAGTGATGTCATCAGTTTGCACCTGACCATGACCAAGCAAAATCGTCATTTTATTAGTACGAAAGAATTCAGCCTGATGAAGCCAAATGCTTTGTTGATCAATACTGCGCGGGGAGGGTTGGTGGATGAGGCTGCACTGCTGGAAGCACTTCGTGAAGGAAGAATTGGCGGAGCCGGATTTGATGTTCTGGAAAAGGAGCCCCCGCGTGAAGGAAATCCATTGCTAGATTTGGATTTGACCAACTTTATTGTGACGCCCCATGTTGCTTGGTCATCCAGACAAGCGATGCAAATATTGGCCGATCAATTGATCGATAATATTGAAGCGTTCATAAAAGGAGTACCGGAAAATCGAGTGGCCTAAAAAAAAATTCTGTTGATGTAGGATCAAATGAAAAATATTTCGACACTAATATTTATTCCAAATTTTCTTAATTTAGAAAGGATTCACAGTGACAAATGCGATTAGAGTTCATAAAACCGGTGGCCCCGAAGTATTGCAATGGGAAGAGATCGAAGTGGGTGCTCCAAAAACTGGTGAAATCAGACTGACACAAACAGCGGTAGGACTTAACTACATCGATGTTTATCACCGCACCGGACTTTATCCATTGCCGTTTCCCTTCGTGCCGGGAATGGAAGCGGCAGGAATTGTCGAAGAGATCGGTGAAGGTGTCGCTGATCTGAAAGTTGGTGACAAAGTTGCGTATGCCTCGGTCATTGGTGCATATACCGAAGCAAGGATAATTGCAGCAGATCGGGTAGTAAAGATCCCGGCTTCTATAGATGATCGAACTGCCGCTGCCATGATGTTGCAGGGAATGACTGCGCGTTACCTCATTCGCGACATTTATAAAGTCGGGCCGGGTGACACTATCCTCATTCACGCTGCAGCTGGTGGCGTAGGATTAATCGTCTGCCAATGGGCTGCCGCGCTGGGTGCAACCGTGATTGGCACAGTATCCAGCGATGAAAAAGCGGCTTTAGCAAAAGCCAATGGTTGTCATCATCCGATCGTCTATACCCGCGAAGATTTTCACGCCAGTCTGCTTGAAATCACAGGCGGGGAAAAACTGCCGGTGGTCTACGATTCGGTGGGCAAAGATACATTCATGAAATCACTCGACTGCCTGAGGCCGAGAGGCATCATGGTGCTGTTCGGCTCGTCGTCGGGCCCGGTGCCGCCGTTTGATCTTTCGTTGTTATCACAAAAAGGATCATTGATGGTCACAAGACCAACGCTGGGCACCTTTGTTGCAAACAAGCATCTGCTGGAAGAAAACTCAGCGGATCTGTTTGACGCAGTCAGTTCTGGAAAGGTGAAGATCCATGTCAATCAGACTTATCCTTTGAGGAACGCGTCTCAAGCTCATCATGATCTCGAAGCTCGCAAGACAACTGGTTCTACCGTTTTGACTGTTTGATTTGGCATCACATTGCAGAAGCGGTCTTTGAGAATGAGCCGACAGCAATTTGATTACATCATCATCGGGGCAGGCAGTGCCGGTTGTTTGCTGGCTAAGCGCCTGACCGAAAATCCTGATGTGAATGTGTTGCTGCTGGAGGCAGGTAAACAGGATAACTACATCTGGATACATGTTCCTGTCGGATATTTATACTGCATTGATAATCCCAGAACAGACTGGTGTTTCAGGACGGTTGCAGAGCCAGGCTTGAACGGACGATTTCTGATCTATCCTCGAGGCAAAGTATTAGGCGGAAGCTCATCCATCAACGGCATGATTTATATGCGCGGGCAGGTTGCAGACTATGAACGCTGGGCTGAGGAAACAGGCGATTTCTCATGGTCATGGACTGAGTCGCTCAAACGCTATAAAAAATTTGAAGATTATTACGGCGGTGATAATGACTGGCATAAGCAGGGCGGTGAATGGCGCGTTGAGCGACAGCGCCTGAAGTGGGATATCCTCGAAGTCTTTAAGACCGCAGCTAAAGAAGCGGGCATTCCATATTCTGATGATTTCAATCGCGGGGATAATTTCGGCGTGGGTTATTTTGATGTTAATCAACGCGCTGGTTGGCGACTGAATACGTCGCGGGCCTTTCTGAAAGAAGCGGCAAAAAGACCTAATCTAACAGTAAGAACAAATTCGCTCGTCAAGCAATTGAAAATTGATTCAGTAACCAAACGTTGCTTCGGTGTTGAATATATTCAAGACGGACGTATTCATTTTGCTGAGGCAAAAAGAGAGGTGTTGCTGAGTGCCGGTTCTATCGGAAGCGTGCAAATATTGGAGCGGTCAGGAATCGGTTCTGCAACTCGTCTAAGTAAATTGGGAATTCAAGTTCAAAGCGATTTGCCCGGAGTCGGTGAAAATTTACAGGATCATTTGCAACTACGCATGATCTATCGGGTGAATGGCATATCGACTTTAAATACCAAAGCAAATTCTATGTGGGGAAAAGCCATGATCGGGCTCGAGTACTTGCTAAAACGCTCAGGACCAATGGCAATGGCGCCATCCCAATTGGGCGCATTTGCTTTTAGCTCACCTGATCAAACCCGTGCCAATCTGGAATATCACGTACAGCCCTTATCACTGGAAAGATTTGGCGAGCCACTGCATCAGTTCAATGCGTTTACCGCCAGTGTATGCAATTTGCGCCCCACTTCGCGAGGCAGTGTTCATATTGATTCTCCTGATGTGGATAGTGCTCCCAAAATCAAACCAAATTATTTGTCGACTGAAGAAGATCATCGGGTTGCGATTGACGCTTTAAAGCTAACCAGAAAAATTTTAGCCAGCCCTGCATTTAATCAATACACGCCGGAAGAATATAAACCTGGCAACCAATTTCAAAATGATGAACAGCTAATAGAAGCCGCAGGAAATATCGGCACAACGATATTTCATCCGGTTGGAACTTGCAAAATGGGACGTCTTGATGATCCGATGGCTGTTTTGGATTCTGAATTGCGCATGAAGGGTATAAACGGCTTGCGAGTAGTTGATGCCTCAGTCATGCCCTATATCACCTCAGGCAATACAGCGGCACCCACCATGATGATTGCTGAGCGTTTGGCGGAGTTGCTGAATCCCTCTGGATGAGGCTGCTTAGGTCAAGATTTGCGATTCGTAAAACCGGATCAAATTTCGACCCGCATCTTTGGCTTGATACATCGCTTTGTCCGCTTGTGTTAGGATTTCTTCCCGGGTACCTTCATGATTTACAAACACGGTCAATCCGATACTTGCCGTGCAATGATGTTCTATAATTTTACTTGCTTGCGCTCCGCCAAGAACTGTCAATAAATAGGGCGCAGACAAGGTCGATAATATTTTTTCGGCGATGACGCGGGCTTGGGCGGTAGCGACAATTTTATCGGTATCCAGCTCACATAACATCACCACAAACTCATCGCCACCAAAGCGTGCCACTGTATCCATCGCGCGAATGCAACCCTTCAAGCGATTGGCGGCTTCAATTAACAGCAAATCACCCACTACGTGACCATGATTGTCATTAAGCGGCTTGAAGTTATCCAGATCAAGGAACATGACTGCACCGTAGCAACCGCTGCGTCTACTGGCTGCCATCGCCTGTGCAAGCCGGTCATCCAGCATGCGTCGATTGGGTAAATTGGTGAGCGTGTCATAAAACGCCATTTTCCGAACTTGATCTTCCAGCTGTTTACGTTCTGTAATATCACGGCACAATGAAATAATTCTTAATGATGGCCCGCTTCCAACGACTGTTGCATTTATTTCAATTGGAGTAATTCTTTCGTTAACATCGGTGTAATCAATCAATAGATTTTTGATGTATCCATCTCTAACGCATTGCGCAACAGCCAATGCATTCTTTTCCATCTCATATTTCGCCGTCCACTCCAATACAGACCTTCCAATGATGTCCTCAAGTTTGTTGTAACCGGTCAGACGCACATATTCCAAATTTGCATCAACTACCCTACCTTCTCCGTCGATGATCAAGTAACCCGTATTGGTTGTTTCTACCAGACCACGGTATTTTTCTTCGCTGGCTTTCAGAATCTCATCCGATCTTTTGCGCTCAGTGATATCAGTCAATACTCCGCTCCATAAGATGCTCCCATTGGACAGTCGCTGCGGAGTGGCTGCACCATGCACCCATTTGAGCTTGCCACTTTTCGTTCTGATTCGATGGTCATGCTCCCACACACTAAAAGTTGCAGCCGAACGTTCCACCGCCTCACGATGAGAATCACGATCTTCAGGCAAGATGCGATCAGTCAAAGCATGTTGATCACGGTATCCCTCGTCGGCAGTCACCTCATAAAGATCTTCTATGCCATTACTAAGATAGGTGAATTTCCACTCTCCCTCTACCGTAAGCAGGAATTGATAAACCACACCGGGTACTGAGGCCGTCATCTGTTCCAACTGAAGCCTTGCTGCGAGAGTCTCTTCTTCAGATCGTTTGCGATCTATTCCAGCTTGTTCAAGTCGCATCTTGCGCGCCATACTTTCCGGAAGTGACAGCGCGATCATCGCGGCAATTCCTGTCTCAACATTTGACCAGGACAAACTACGCCCACGCCATTGTTCAGTCCAGATTTCAAAAGATTTGCGCGGTGTCAGCCTATAGTCACCGGCTGAGTTCTGGCTTAGACCTGACTTGTAGTTGCCAGCCCAGTTGATGGTGCGCGGCTTTTCGCTGCGCAGCCAGATGATGCAACTACTCATATCTTTTGAAAGTGGCGTGGTCAAGATACCGGCCGCTGTGTCTGCATACGCTGCTGCCGGAGGGAATACTTTGCCTAGCTGATCACATTTGAATATTTCCGCAGTGGGCTGGCTGCCCAGCCAGTGCAGCAAGGCATCCAGGGCTGAGGGGTCAGGCACAATGCCGTGCAAACAACGCTTACCCTCCACCACCATAATTATTCCGGTCGCATTCAGCAGCGTCTTCAATTCCGGAAGAAGTCTGTCAAGTATGTTTTTTTCTGTATCAACGTTGATATAGTTGAGCAGGTCGCTCACAATCCTGCTGGCTTCGGCAACTTTAGCGGATTGTTCCAGCGCCTCTATTGAAGATAGCTTTCCCGACACCATTCGACTAATAAAAATGGCTGCTTCGCGCATTGCAAGCGAAACTTTTTTCGGTGACAAATGATGGCAGGCGATCATGCCCCACAGTCTTCCATTTTGTAGTATTGAAATGACCATGGAGGCGTTGACGCCGATGTTGCGCAAATACTCCATATGGATGGGTGACAAACTGCGCAGTGCCGAATAGGTCAAATCAAGAGGTTGTCGAGTAATGGGGTTAATCGCGGGCAGAATGGGAACAGGTACCGCATTCACCTCGGCCACTACTCGCACCAGATTGGTTGTGTAGAGGCGTCTTGCTTGAGGTGGAATGTCACTCGCGGGAAAGTGCAGCCCCAAATATGACGGTGCCGCTTCCACACGGTCCTGGCTGATAACTTCGCCATCCCAGTTGGCATCGAAACGATATACCATTACGCTATCGTGTCCAGTCAGTGAGCGAACAAGCGATGCGATCTCATCAAAATATTGGGAAAGGTTGGTGTCGGAAGCGGAATTCAGCAGGGATTCCTGGAATGTCAACATGAGTAGCGCAAGATTGTTTTCGCTGTAGTTGGCTTCTTCAGGTGCCAACTCCATAACAAGCATTCCATCCGAAAAATATAGGTGTGCTGTAACATCCTTAACGCTTTCTTTTAAGGAGATACTAAGAATTCCGGTGGCTGTGTATTTCTTCTTGGCTACTTGCGCTAATTTTTCAACTTGCTTGAGGGCTTTCTCGCCAAGAACCTCGGAAAGCGACTTATTGAGAGCCTGTTGAGCAGTCAGGTTGAGAAGTCTTTCAAGGTTATTGCTGGCCTGAAGAATTTTGTGAGGGCTATCAGTACTGGATACCAGCAAGAAACCCTGTGGCTGTATGTTTCCGATCTGATGGATAGGCTCCGATGCGCAGTCGCTTAAAGCCTGATCAAACTGTTCTTGTTTATCATTGGCCATATCACAACCATTCCTTCAGGTGGCATCTACTTTAGGTTGGGTGAAATGGCGCGGTTATCGAGTGTCGAGTGTCGAAAGCATATTGCGCTCCTCATTTTTTTGAAGACTGCCAAGTTAAGACTTTTAAAAGTACGCCAATTGCACTTATGGGTCAATATGCCTTTTGGCCTAGATACTTTTCAGAAAGGACTAGGCATTAGTGGGTGAATTTGCAGTTTAGGGAGTAAATGAACGTTTTGCTCTAGTTAGGAACTCGTTCACCAACGACCGGCATCGAGTTCTAAAAGATTAAAGCTGCCAAAAGGTTATAAGCGGCCCCTCTCGAAGTTAGCAATCAAAGTCTGCCCAACTCCAGATACAGTTGATTGAAGCAGCAATTAGTAATTTATGAAACTATGATTTTCAACAAAAACGGAGATATGATTGATGGGACGGCGTGGAATGGAAAACCTACTAAATGTCGTGGTTAATCAGTTCTACCATTTAGCTTTTGAACACATACTGCTAACGTTTTGAGAGATAAGGCGGGTTTTAACAATTTATAAATTACTTGGAGTGCGCACACATGAGTCAATTTTCCGAAGATATATATACCGAGCCATCAAATGTTAATGTTGATACATTGGCGAATCTTGGACCGCTTCGCGGCATGGCGGGGATTTGGCAAGGTACAAAAGGCCTTGACGTTAAACCGAAAGTGGAAGGTCCCAGGAAGCAAGTTTTCGTCGAGCGTATTGAACTTCAACCGATCGACCCGCAAACCAACGGCCCTCAATTGTTATATGGCTTGCGCTATCACACCAATATCGTCAAGCCGGAGCAGGTTGGCACTTACCATGACCAGGTAGGATACTGGTTATGGGAACCTGCAACGGGTACGGTCATTCATACGCTCACTATTCCGCGGGCCCAAATTGTGATGGCTGTGGGCAAGGCAAGCGCTGATGCAAAAGAGTTTGAGTTGGTTGCGACTCACGACGATGAAAACTTTGGTATCCGCGCAACGCCGTTTCTTGATTATGCTTTCAAGACGACGGAATTCAGGATCAAAGTCACCATCAATCCGGATGGAACTTGGACTTACGATGAAGATACGGTTCTGCAAATCAAAGGAAAGTCAGAATTATTTCATCACACGGATCGCAATACATTGACCAAGATTGCGGAACCCACACCGAATTCATTGGCAATAAAATAATTTAGTTTTGTGATTTTACCAATTTTGAAAAATGGACTTAAACGGAAGCCATGCTGGTTTGCTGAATAGGTTCTTCGCGTATCGGCAAATTGATAATTGCCGCGATTGCGGCGAGCACCATGTCGGCATACCACATCCATCCGTAGTCACCAAACTGAATGATGGCTAGTCCGCCAAGATAGGCGCCAAGAAATGCGCCAGTCTGGTGACTTAACAAGGTAAGCCCAAACAACGTGCCCAGATAGCGCACACCAAACAGTTTGCCCACAATTGCGGCGGTAGGGGGCACTGTCGCCAGCCAAGTAAAGCCGAGTCCAGCAGCGAACAAATAGAAATTGAGCTCGGTTCGAGGGAATATCAAATACAAGAGGATCAATAATGTTCGCGAACCATACATGGCAGCAAGAATATATTTGCTGCGATATTTGGAGACACACGAACCTGCATAGAGACTGCCGAATATGTTCGCCAGGCCAATGATGGCCAGCGACCAGCTTGCAACTGAAGGAGGGAGACCGCAAAGTTTGACCTCACCGGGCAAGTGAGTAACCAAAAATGCAATGTGAAAACCACAAGTGAAGAAACCGGCATTTAAAAGCAGATAGCTCGGATTTTTAATGGCGGTGTTGATTGCATGTAGTACGCCGGTATCTTTTTGAGCATGAACAACTGGAGATTCAACCGGTCTTGTTAGTGTGGCAATTAGCGGCAAAGCAGTCAGAGCCATTACAGCCATTGACCACATGGCTCCCATCCATCCTGCAGACTGAATTATTTTTTGCAGGATGGGTGCGAAAACGAACTGGCCTAAGGAGCCTCCGGCATTGATGACCCCCGAAGCCGAGCCACGTGCTTCATTTGGCAAACGCTGAGCAGCCGCGCCAATCAACACAGAAAAGCTACCTGCTCCGGCGCCGATCGCAGAAAGCAGACCGAGGGAAATAATCAGACCCAAACCTGAACTCATGAAAGGAGTTAACGCACTGCCAAGAGCCAGAAGTAAAATTCCACCAATTAGTACAACACGCGGGCCATAATGATCTGCGATAGCCCCAGCCACCGGCTGAATAGCTCCCCATGTAAATTGACCAACAGCGAGTGCGAGACTGATGGTGGCGATGCCGATACCTGTGGTGGAGCCAATGGGCCCTACAAATAAGCCAAGTGACTGGCGTGTACCCATTGTTACCATCATGATGCCTGCAGCCGCCAATGTAGTGATGAGGATGTCGCGCTTGCCTAATGAACGAAACATATTGTGTTATCCCTGAGCTTGAATGAGGTAACTTGCCCTGCGCTATACTATCAGCCAACCAGTCTTGAAAGAAAGTCATCTTTATGCAAATCGATCCATCAAATAACTCTTACGCGGACAACTACAAATTGCTCACCAATCTTGTGGTGCCGCGTCCCATCGCATGGGTAACCAGTTTGAGCAAAACCGGTGTGATCAATCTTGCGCCATTCAGTTTCTTTAATGCAGTCGGTGCTGACCCGATGTATCTGATTATCAGTGTAGGGCTCCGAGACGATGGCACGCCCAAGGATACAGAGCAAAATATTCAAGATAGCGGTGAGTTTGTGGTCAATATGGTTACTGAAGAATTATTCGAGGCGATGAACATTTCAGCGGCAGATTTTCCGCCCGGACAAAGTGAGCTTGAAGCAGCTCACTTGCATGCTGCCCCATCAACACACATCAAAGTGCCGCGTGTGGCGGAGGCTCAGGCAAGCCTTGAATGCAAATTGTTCAGTATGCAAAAGCTAGGCAGTAACACGCTGATAATAGGCCAAGTAGTGATGTTTCATGTTGCCGATCATTTGATGGGGCCACGTATGCATATTAATAATTTTGCACCGCTTGGACGGCTTGGCTCGCCTTCTGTCTATTGTCGAACTGAAGATCGATTTGACATTTCGCGAGTTAATTACTCTGACTGGAGTGAAAAAAACAGAAACTAAAGCGATTTCTTTAGTAAGAATTACTCGCCATTGAGGAAAGCCAGAACATCTCCCTTGAGTTCTGAAAATTCGTGCTTTGACATTTCGAGGTGTTCGAGCACGACTTTTTCAAATTCTGGCCAAGCTTTATCTCTAACCAGCAAGTGTTCATCGGCGATACATTCTGCCATGTGTATTAAGGCGATTAAATTGCGCACGGAAACTTCGATGCCGTCAGAAGAGTGGGAGAAAATAGTAGTGTCATGGTGATGCAAAATTGCTTTGCTGATCTGTGGTGGCAACATCCAGCTGCGTGTCAGCATATTGCCGACAATAGGGTGCGTTGTTGAAAAATGCTCATTCTCAATGTCGCAGATACGAATGCCAAATCTGGAATGAGTCATTATTTTTTCGCTGTAATCCGAAAACTTTATCATGAGTAGCGGAATGCCGCAGTCATGAAAAAGAGCTGCCAGATAAGCGTCGTCCTTTGAAATGCCGTGGAATTTCGGCGCAATTCTTTCTGCAATAGTTGATGTCAAGCTGGATTGCTCCCAAAATTTATCCAAGCCGGGAGTGTTTCCACCGATACTTTGCCTTAAAGAAATGTTTTGTACGAGGTTCAAGGTATTCTGTATTCCCAATGCATTGATCGCCTGCAAGACGGAAGTGGCTTTGGTGCGCAACCCCACAAAGGGTGAATTTGCCAATTTGAGTAATGGTCCAGCGATACCCGCATCGCCACTGATTAATTGCGCCAGACGAACGAAGTCGACGTTGGGCTGTTTGGCAGCGCGCATGATCGAAGTCAGTGATGCCGGACATGCAGGTATGCTAAGCCCTAACAGAGTTTTTTCAGTTACTTCACTTGATAATTGCTGCTGCATTATTTGTTCATCAGCCGGTGCTGAAAGTGTAATGTGTAATTGATCCAAGTAATGTCTATCATGCACAAAATGGACTAAAGTCACAATAGGCCAAAGTATCTAGGCCAAAGTATCTAGTACTATCTAGATATCTTTAGAAATGTAGGTTGTTTAGTCTGTTACAATGCGCTGCGCGGTGATTGCTTCAGTCTTGATCGCCCGTTACCGAATCCGGTTCGTTTCCCCTCTATCAGCCTAAGACTGGCGCGCGTTAGCGTGACAGGCCGATGTAATTCAAGAAAGTTAATATGTCATTTGCATCTCTCGGCCTGTCCGAAGAAATTCTCCGCGCCGTTTCCGAGCGCGGTTATACCGAACCTACCCCCATTCAAGCACAGGCAATTCCCGTTGTGTTGTCAGGTCGAGACCTGATGGGAGGGGCTCAAACAGGTACCGGCAAAACGGCCGGATTTACCTTGCCTATACTTCAACTGCTTACTGCTGCTAAGCCAACTACCGGCAAAGCACCAATACGTGCGTTGGTGCTCATCCCCACCCGCGAACTTGCTGCACAGGTGGAAGAAAGCGTGCGCGAATATGGAAAATACTTGTCGCTGAAATCCATGACCATGATTGGCGGTGTAAATATCAATCCGCAGATCAAACAACTGCATGGTCGCGTGGATATTCTGGTGGCGACACCAGGGCGTTTGCTCGATCACTTGCAACAAAAAACGGTTGATTTGTCACATGTCGAAATTTTGGTGCTGGACGAAGCCGACCGCATGCTGGATATGGGCTTCATTCGCGACATCAAAAAAATCCTTGCGATCCTGCCAAAAAAACGCCAGAACCTGTTGTTTTCCGCAACCTTCTCCGATGAGATCAAAGCTTTGGCCGATGGACTTCTGACTAATCCTGCGTTGATCGAAGTGGCCCGTCGCAATCAGACTGCAGAGCTGATCGAACAACGTGTTTATCCGGTAGATCGTGAACGCAAGCGCGCGCTGCTCACGCATCTCATCAAAGAACACAACTGGTTTCAAGTGTTGGTATTTACGCGCACCAAGCATGGCGCGAATAATCTTGCTGAGTATCTGATCAAGGACGGTATTCCTGCGATGGCGATCCATGGCAACAAAAGTCAGGCCGCACGGACTAGAGCTCTTGCAGAATTCAAAACCGGTAAGCTTCAGGTACTCTGTGCAACTGACATAGCTGCACGCGGCATCGACATCAGTGAGTTGCCGCATGTGGTCAACTATGAGCTTCCCAATGTCCCTGAGGATTATGTGCATCGCATCGGACGAACCGGGCGCGCCGGGAGCAATGGAGAAGCAAGTTCGCTGGTGTGCATCGACGAGCATAAATTGCTGTACGATATCGAACGCCTGATCAAACGCGAGATTACCGTAGTGCAGGTGCCCGGATTCGAACCCGACCCGCGCATCAAAGCCGAACCGATTTTGAACGGGCAAAATCGTGGCGGTGGAGGTGGGCAACGTCAGGGACAAGGCCGCAGTAAACCGCGAACAGGTGGCGGACAAGCTCGTGCAGGCGGAGGGCCGCGAACCAGTGCAGGCGGAGCAAAGCAAGCGTCTGGCGCAGGTCGTGGAGCGGCACCTGTGCTGCATCGTTCCGGTGGGCGTGGTCGATGATGAATCCAACTATTACTAACGAAGAAGCCATCGCTGCAACCAAGCTATGGTTAGAACGTGCAGTGATCGGCTTAAATCTGTGTCCTTTCGCAAAAGGCGTGCACGTCAAGAACCAGATTCGTTACGTGGTTAGCGAAGCACATACTCCGGAAGAATTATTACAGGACGTGCTGAGTGAATTTGAAGTGCTGGCAGAGGCGAGTCCTGCAGGCATCGACACCACGCTGTTGATTCACCCTTATGTGCTGACAGACTTCCTTGACTATAACGACTTTTTGGAAGTGGTTGATGCGGCATTGGAGGACGTTGATCTCGCTGGTGTGTTGCAAGTAGCAAGCATGCATCCGCAATATCAGTTTGCCGAGACTAAGATTGACGATATCACCAACTACACCAACCGCTCACCTTACCCGACGCTGCATTTGCTACGCGAAGATAGTATAGATGAGGCAGTGAAAGCATTTCCAGAAGCAGAACAAATATTCGAAAAGAATATCGAAACGATGCGCAAGCTCGGACATGAAGGTTGGAATTCGCTAGGATTAGCTGAAGTTCAGAGAGGCAAATAAGTTAATTGAGTTCTCATTTCCTCGTGAGTCAGAATGGCGGTATGCTAGCTCCCATGGAAAATAATACAGAGCTTTCTTTCGCCTCTCTTACGCCCGACTGCGTGTTGAATGCACTCGAGAGTATCGGTCTGCGTTGTGACGGTAGACTGCTTGTGCTCAATAGTTATGAGAACCGCGTTTATCAAGTAGGTATAGAAGAAGGCGCGCCGTTAGTGGCGAAATTTTATCGCCCGGCGCGCTGGACGGATGAAGCAATTCTCGAAGAACATTCTTTTGTGCAAGAGCTGGTCGAGCGCGAAATACCAGTGGTGCCAGCCTCGACAATCGATAGTACAACCCTGCATCACTTTGACGGATTCCGTTTCTCGGTTTTTCCCAAACATGGTGGACGTGCACCGGAATTGGAAAATCGAGACACGCTGGAATGGCTGGGGCGCTTTCTCGGGCGCATTCACGCTGTCGGCGCAATTAAAAATTTTCGGCATCGTCCCACATTGAATATTGAGACATTCGGTACTGAGCCGCGGGATTATTTATTGGCAAACGGCTTTATTCCGAAAGATATCGACGCAGCTTATCGTAGTGTTGTCGACCAGGCGCTTGACGGTGTTCACCATAGTTTTGCCCGTGCGGGAAATGCAAAATTTTTGCGCCTGCATGGTGATTGTCATGCTGGTAACGTGCTGTGGACTGACGATGGCCCACATTTTGTGGATTTTGATGACAGCCGTATGGGGCCCGCTGTGCAAGATTTGTGGATGCTGCTCTCTGGTGAGCGTGAAGATCGTGTCCGTCAAATGGGCGATGTACTCGCAGGATATGAAGATTTCTATGAATTTGATGCGCGTGAACTTCACCTCATAGAAGCGCTCCGAACCTTGCGGCTTATTCATTATTCAGCGTGGTTGGCAAGGCGTTGGGACGATGCAGCATTCAAACAGGCATTCCCGTGGTTCAACACACAAATCTATTGGCAGAATCGTATACTTGAATTACGTGAACAAATTGCTTTGATGGAAGAAGCGCCTCTGTGGCAAAACTGAACAAGCAAAATCTGCCCGATCTTTGTCCGTGTGGTAGCGCTAGAAAATATATCGAGTGTTGTTCACGTTATTTGGACAACACTGAATCTGCACCAAACGCTGAAGTACTCATGCGTTCCCGTTACACTGCCTTCACCCTGCAACGGGAAGATTATCTGTTGGCAACTTGGCATAAATCAACTCAACCTCAGGCGCTCGGTTTGGCTGAAGAGGTTGATACCAAATGGATCGGCTTGGTCGTAAAGAGACACGAACAACAAGATGCCGATCACGCAATTGTCGAATTTGTTGCTAAGTACAAAGTGAAAGGTCGAGCACATAAGTTGCACGAAGTCAGCCGCTTCGTGAACGAAGAAGAAAAATGGTTTTATGTGGATGGAGATTTATCCTAAGGATTTTAGGATACTAATGACGCATTAAGATTAGATAATGAGACAGGAAAGTTTAGTCGGACACAAGCGTGAAATCGTGTTTTTTCCATGTCTCGGCTGTCAGCTCAAGACCATCTGCATTTTCGATGTCCTCTTTGTAGGCAGGGTCACAACCCTCGACAATGAAAGTGGTTCCAATATCTTCATCAACATCTGGAATGACAACATCCACCACATAAACCAGCATGGATGAGTCGGTCCGGGAAACATAAGTACGTCCTACCTGCGGGGCTTCAATTGCCATGATATATATTACCGATAGTTGTGAAGATATGTAACCCTACAATAAACAAGTTGTCTCTGCAACCGAGAGAATCTCCGAGAGAATCTTAGACTTCAAGCCAAATAAACCTGGTTGACTAATAGGGTACTTCTAGCGCGGCACACAAAAATTTCATTAGTGAAACTGTTTCGGTAAATCTTTTTTCGGCGAGTGCAACCAAATCTTTCCCGGTGACTTCCTTTATTGACAAAGGAGTAAGGGCAACGAAATCTTTACGCTTGATTTCTTCGATAGCAATATGATCAGAGGTGTATCCTCGAGGAGGTCGACTTAGGCTTTCGCCCCAAAGTTCCCATTGTGTGGCAAATTTTTTATCGTTTCGCACCGAGAACCATTTTTCTGGTTTTTGCGCGATGAGGTCACGTATCTTTCCTAACGCATCCGGCTCAGGATGCCAGCAGCCAGCCCCAAAAAAACATTCGTCAGTGGCAATATGCACATAGAAGCCGGGCGCGTGAACATCTTTTCCAAGCGAGTGACGAAATTGAATTCCAATATTGGTTTTGTAGGGTGTCTTGTCGCGCGAGAAGCGGGTGTCGCGAAACACGCGCATCAGAGAGCCGCCGACTTTGCGGGGCTCTGCACGTAAATTCGGCGCAAACTTTCTTAACGCCGGCTCCATTGCTTCGATAAAGGCGAGCGCGGGTTCTCTTACCAAAGATTCATAGCGTGATTTATTTTCCTCGAACCATGCCCGGTTGTTACTGGCGGCAAGTTCATCGAGAAAAGAAAAAGTGGATTTGGTAAACAAGTGCCCCCCTTTCTTAAATTATCGGCGAGACGAAATCACAATCAAGATGAGATAGTTTATGTGCTCATCATGCCGTTGTCGAGTGAATAGCATGTTGCAAAGTTAGAACGAGAAGTGGAATGCCGATTATGTGAGTGCGTTAGCATACTGAATTGAAGCCAAACCCGGTGCATGTTTCGTAACTTGCGCTAAGGGTATCACCTTGGTATTGGTTAACACACCGGGAAACTGACATGACTGCTTCACTTATTCTTGATTATCATTATGCACCGAGAAATTTTCGCGACAGGATTGCGTTCAGCTTCATACGATTTTTGCGGCTCGGTGCCGACATCTTATTCTCGAAGCGCTATGGCCACCGTGCGGTTGTGCTGGAAACGGTGGCGGCAGTGCCGGGCATGGTAGGTGGTACGCTTCAGCATTGTCGGGCACTGCGTCGAATGAAAAGTGATCACGGCTGGATACAAACGCTTCTAGGTGAAGCCGAGAATGAACGTCAGCATTTGATGACGTTCATTCATATTGCCAAACCATCAAAATTTGAGCGGCTTCTAGTGCTTATGGTTCAAATCGTTTTTTACAATGCTTACTTTCTGCTTTATTTGATTTCTTCCAAAACAGCACACCGGGTAGTGGGTTATCTGGAAGAAGAAGCTGTCCACAGTTACAGTGAATATTTGGCTGGAGTTGATAATGGTACCTACGCCAACGTTCCCGCTCCTGAAACTGCTATTGTCTACTGGAAGCTAGCATCCGATGCACGCTTGCGCGAAGTTATTATTGCTGTGCGAGCTGATGAATGTCTGCACCGCGATGTGAATCATGGATTTGCCAATGAACTGGACAGATTAGCACGTTGAAGAATACCAAACCATCATGCCGCGAAAACTTTCAATAGACCAAACGCCCTTGGGTTGGGAAGAAAAGACGGCTCAACTTGCTGACACCCATTGGGCGACGGAAGCCAGTGGAGTGGCACGAACATATACGCCTGACTCCTGCTTAACCTGGGACTTCGTGTATCCCTCGTGCTTCACCAATCTATTGGTTACTTGCTTCAATAAATTTTGAAAACGAGCGTCGGTTGAAATCTCAATTTTGCCGCAAACGCAGTAGTTTTCTTTTCCAACAGGAATGAATTCAACAGCCAGACCTGTGGTTGCCGAGCGCAATGCAAAGGTAACGTTCGCAGCGCCGGCCGCAACTGCAAGAACAACGCTGTATTGGGTAAATTCTTCATGTAGATAACCGCGAATATCTTTTGGGTCGATGCCCTTTGATTTGAGAAGTTCGTCCAAGCGTTGTCGCGTGCCTGACTTTCCCTGACGGTTGATGAAAACGACATCCGGTCGAACCAAATCTTCGATACTTTGAATTTTTAAGGGGTTGCCAATTGCGACCACCAAGCCCAATTCACGGCGCATGATCGGTTCCACGAAGAAGCGTGGGTCGTTCCATAACTCTTTCATTCCGGGTTGGCTGGCAACTTTCTCAAGAAGATGGAATCCTGCCATGTCGACTGTTCCTGCGCGCAATGCATCGATGGCTTTTTGCGAACCCATGTTGCGGATGTCCCAGTCCGGTAACAAACCAGCCTGAGCACAATCTTCGAAGACAATGTCATGACTACAGGCAAGCCGCAGTTTTCTAGGCTCAGATGAAAAAGTATTGCGGAAACTGTTTTCGAATTCCTCTTGGTCTGTGAGGGCGTTACTCCGAAGGTTAAGGGTCAACTTGGCGACCAGATTTTTCAATTGCTCTCCGGCCTGGGTCAATACACTGCCATGTCCTTTGTTTTTGATAACCAGTTGTTGCCCCAAAGCTGCCTCAGCTGCGTCGAGTTTCCCCCATACATTACGGTAAGAAATTCCCAGTTGATCTGCTGCTGCACGAACCGTACCGGTTGCTGCGATACCTTCCAGCAATTGAGCGATAGTAGCCAAATCAAGTGTTAACCCGCCGATTTCCCAATCAACTCCAATGTGAACCCTGAGTACCATATATGCAAATTACACCCTATTGAATATGCAAATTATTCTACTATTAATCAATCTGCTTCATATACCGAAATTTTGAAAAGAGAAATTTCAAATATGATTTGACTTTCATATTACGGTTTGCTCTAATTTCTTGCAAGCAGTCGGGTAAATTTATGATGAAATAATAATCAGCAGGGGAGGCAGGGCGATGCAAAAAAGTCTATATCTAGATCCAGTAAAGTGTACAGG
>CAIRAO010000396.1 GCA_903876625.1 uncultured Gallionellaceae bacterium
GATATGAGAAATCTTAAACCCGTACTTATTCAATAAAGCAATATTGAGTATTGTCTTTAATTCGTCGTTATTATAAATACGTATATTAGTATCAGTTCGGTTCGGATTCAGGAATGAATAACGTTGCTCCCAAATACGAATTGTATGGGCCTTAATTCCAGTGAGGTTCTCCAGATCCTTGATTGTAAAAGCATTCATAACTGTAATTACAGTTAAGATAGGATTTTGTTTAATCTTTGGGCCTCGAAACTTAATATTTTGTCAAAAAGCCTATTTCAGACGGCGCAAATACTCTCCGTAACCACTTTTCGCATACTTATCGGCAATCGCCAATAGCTGCTCGCGATTAATAAATCCTTTGCGGTAAGCGATCTCTTCAATACAACCTATCTTCTGACTCTGTCTTTTTTCAATCACCCTTACAAATTCACAGGCATCTGCAAATGAATCGAAAGTACCAGTATCTAACCAGGCAGTTCCTCTACTCATTACCCCAACATTTAGTTTTCCAGACTCGAGATATACCCTGTTCACATCCGTGATCTCGTACTCGCCCCTTGGAGAAGGTTTGATATTTTTTGCAATTTCAACAACCGTATTATCATAGAAATACAAACCAGGAACCGCAAAATTCGACTTCGGCTCTACTGGTTTTTCTTCGATCGACTTAGCAATATTATTCTCGTCAAATTCAACCACACCATACCTTTCAGGGTCGTTCACTTCATAAGCAAATACCGCTGCACCACTCACATCATTGAATGATTCTACCAATTTGCCAAAGCCCGCACCATAGAAGATATTATCTCCCAAGATCAGCGCTACTTTATCATCTCCAATGAATTTTTCTCCAATCACAAAAGCTTGTGCCAATCCGTTCGGAACCGCCTGTACTGCATATTCAAACCTGCAGCCAAGATCCTTTCCATCTCCCAACAAACGCTGGAACTGTGAGGAATCTTCCGGGGTGGTAATGATCAAAATTTCTTTGATTCCAGCCAACATCAAAATCGACAAAGGATAAAAAATCATGGGCTTATCATAAACCGGCATCAATTGCTTGCTAATACCACGGGTAATAGGATACAACCGAGTACCTGAACCGCCTGCTAGAATAATTCCTTTCATGTTGATTGATTTTCTGTTGTAGATATAATATTAGAACTGAATACTGTTGATCATTTCACTTAAACGGGGCAATACCTGATCTTTTTCTGAGATCAATAGCTCTTCCGCAGGAAGTTGCCAATCGATGCCCAGTTCTGGATCGTTATAAATTACGCCGCCTTCTGACACCTTATTATATAAATTATCACATTTGTAAAAGAAGGTCGCAGTTTCACTCAATACCACAAATCCGTGCGCAAATCCGCGAGGCACAAAAAACTGCGTATTAGATTCCGCAGATAATTCAACTGCGATATGTTGTTTAAATGTGGGGGAGTTTCTTCTTAAGTCAACCGCTATGTCTAATACCTTTCCTTCCAATACACGAACCAACTTTGCCTGTGCATGCTCGCCATGTTGAAAATGCAAACCACGCAACACACCCTTGCTAGATTTTGATTGATTGTCTTGAATAAAATTGATATCCATTCCCGTTTTTTCCAGAAATGTTTTTTGATTAAAGCTCTCAAAAAA
>CAIRAO010000397.1 GCA_903876625.1 uncultured Gallionellaceae bacterium
ACTATGGAATAGACATATTTCTACTAATTGTCCTTATTATTGCGAACTTCACGGCCTTCCATCATATAGATTACGTGCTTTGATATATTCTTTGCATGATCACCTATGCGTTCGATCGCTCTAGCAACCAGCACGGCATTGAGAGTTGACGAAAGGTCGCTGTTATCTTCCATCATGTTCGCTACAAGGTGACGCAATATAGTACGAAATTCATCATCAATCAGGCCATCTTTTCGAACAATAATTCGGGCAGCATCAGAATCCATATTTTCAAATGCTTCCAGCGCAGATCCAAGCATTTCATTCGCAACGCCACCCATATACTTGATCTGATGATAGCGCGGAAATAGTGTTGAATACTTTACATCGAGTTGCTTTGACACAAGAGCAATACTTTCAGCTTCATCTCCGATACGCTCCAAATCGTTAATGGTCTTGATGATGGTAGTTACCAATCTCAGGTCATTTGCCGTAGGTTGTCTGCGCACCAATATATTGGTGCATCTTTCGTCAATTTCTATTTCCATCGAATTGATTTCTTGACCTTCACTAATGACACGATCAATAGTCATTACATCCCCAGTTTCAAGGAAGTCCAGCGTAAGACGAAATTGATTTTCAACTGCTGTACCCATCTGCAAAACACTGGCACAGACAGCTTTCAACTCGACATCAAATTGCGTGGAGGTGTGTACAGGATATTTCATCAGGATATATTCAGAATGAATCAGGATTGATTAAAACTATCCTAACAGTCCATTGTGACAAATTTGTTAATCCGCTACTTAGAAGTTCTTTGCAGCAGCAGTTTGTAGGGATCAATACAAAAAAATATTCGGATATTTAGTAGTCCCATGTTCTAAGGCAGAATCGAACAAAGCCATTTTTTACCCTCTTTTTGAAGATTAGTAAGAAATAATTTGAGAATAGACTGACTCTCATATTCAAAGGAGTCAAACATGCTAACGCTCTATGTAGAAGGAATTCCATCCATCAAACTCGGAAGCAGATCCGAGATACCACCAAAACTTGGCGACGAGTCTTGGAAAGTTATTGATGCTGAAGGAAAAATTATCGCCAAATACCTATAATATAGGATCTTGATCGTTTTCAATCACGCGGCGAACTTTTTGTTCCATAGTTGAAATGCTTGGCAAATATCTGACTTGCAATACACAAAATCTGATATCAAAATCTAAGCAGACCCTAATAGCAACAGGGGAAGAATCTATATCTCTGCACATTTAATATTGTGCTGAACGCACCAATCAACTATCCTTGTCATCGTTTTTAAATAATTCGAAACCATGACAATTAGCATCAAATCTCCAGAAGAAATCGCCAAAATGCGTATCGCCGGTCGCTTGGCGGGTGAAGTATTAGATTACATCACACCATTTGTTAAAGCCGGCGTCAGCACCGATGAACTCGACAAGTTGTGCCATGACTACATGGTCAACGTACAAGAATGTATTCCGGCGCCTTTGAATTACGCTCCGCACGGGCATGCGCCCTATCCCAAATCTATTTGCACTTCGATCAATCATCAGGTTTGTCACGGAGTCCCAAGTGATAAACGGCTGAAGAATGGAGATATTGTTAATCTTGATATCACCACAATCAAAGACGGATACCACGGTGATTCAAGCCGCATGTACTATGTAGGTGAACCTTCTATTCAAGCCAGGCGCCTGTGCGAAAGCACGCATGAGGCAATGTGGCGCGGTATACGAACGGTAAAACACGGTTCGACACTTGGGGACATCGGCTATGCAATTCAGAGTTTTGCCGAAGGATTAGGTTACAGCGTCGTGCGTGAATTTTGCGGCCATGGCATCGGCAAGAATTTTCATGAGGAACCCCAAGTTCTCCATTACGGCAAACCCAATTCCGGCATTCGCATAGAAGCCGGCATGATTTTTACCATCGAACCCATGATCAATGCAGGCAAGGCTGGCATTAAACAATTAGGTGATGGTTGGACAGTCGTTACAAAAGATCACAGCCTTTCCGCACAATGGGAACATACGATCCTCGTGACTGAAACTGGATTCGAAGTACTCACCCTTTCAGCGGACGCACCCCCACCTCCGGAACTCTAATCTTGGCTGTACAAACCACTATCCAAATCCGCGAGGCTTTGCGTGCCGCACGTAAAGATTTACAGCATAGTTACGAAGTTCACGCGCAACCACAAAGACTACTGCGTGCCCACGCAAAACTGATAGATCGATTCTTGCAGCTTGTGTGGCGTCAGGCTGAAATGCCTAAGGAAGCAGCATTCATTGCGGTAGGCGGATACGGACGGATGGAGTTATTTCCCAAATCCGACATCGACATTCTCATCCTGCTACCGCAACAACCCGACATCCAACTACAACACAAATTGCAAACACTCGTTGGCGTCTTGTGGGACATTGGATTAGAAATCGGCCACAGCATTCGAACTGTGGATGAATGTGTAGCTGAATCTTCAGATGTTACAGTGCAGACTAACCTGCTAGAAGCCCGTCGCATAACCGGCAACCGCGCGCTTTTTCAGGAAATGATCGATGCACTTTCCGATCAATTATGTCATCGCGATTTTTATCAAGCTAAAACGCAGGAACAAGAACATCGTTACACGCGATTTATCGATATCGATTTTAATCTTGAGCCCAACATAAAGGAAAGTCCGGGAGGGTTGCGTGACCTGCAAACGGTATTATGGATCAGCCGTGCCTGTGGCTTCGGAACCACCTGGCGCGAGCTATCAAAGGCAGGATTGATTACGACAACAGAAGCCGGAGCGATTGAACGCCATGAAGCCCTCCTGCAAACATTACGCATCCGTTTACACTATCTCGCCCATCGTCGCGAAGACCGGCTGCTATTTGATTACCAGACCGCATTGGCAGAACAAATGCACATCGAAGCAAGCAGTACTCGTCGTGCCAGCGAAATTCTCATGCAGCAATACTACCGTACAAAACATGCAGTGTTGCTACTCAACAGCGTTCTTCTGCAAAACATGCGGGCACGAATTTTTCCGGAAGCAGGAATCATTCAGCCAATCAATGAGCGCTTTATTGCACGTGATGAATTTCTGGAAGCACGTGATGAAGATTTATTTAATCGCCAACCTTCGGCGATTCTGGAAAGTTTTCTGCTGATGGAACAACATCCCGAACTCGTCGGATTCTCGGCCAGCACTTTGAGAGCTTTGTGGAGAGGACGAAAAAATATCAACGCCGCGTTTCGCAAAGATATTGAAAACCGCGAATTATTCATGCAGATATTTCGCCAACCTCAAGGCCTGACCCACGCGTTGCGGCGCATGAATCATCAGGACATACTAGGCAGGTACATCCCCGCTTTTGGAAAAGTTGTCGGACAAATGCAACATGATTTATTTCATGTTTACACGGTGGATGAACATATCCTGATGGTCATTCGTAATCTGCGCCGTTTTACTCTGGCTAGATACGAGCATGAAAATCCATTATGCAGCAAACTCATCAAAGATTTTGCCCGCCCGGAAGTCCTCTATTTGGCGGGTCTTTTTCATGACATCGCCAAAGGACGAGGTGGTGATCATTCTAAACTGGGGCAAGCAGATGCAATACGTTTCTGCAAACAGCACGGTTTGACCAGCGAAGATACAAGTTTGATCGCTTGGCTGGTTGTGAATCATCTAACGATGTCAGCAATTGCCCAAAAACAGGATTTGTCGGATCAGGACGTCATTGCGACCTTTGCTTCTCAAGTTAAAAATGACCGCTTTCTCACCGCATTATATTTGCTCACTGTTGCAGATGTTCGCGGAACCAGTGCGAAAGTATGGAATGCATGGAAAGGTCAATTGCTGGAGGATTTATTTTTTGCCACCCGTCGTTTTATGGTTGATGGAAAAATCGCCGATCAAATTGGAGATATTCGCCAACGCACGAAAGAAACGCTCAGTCTTTATGCCGTTGCACCGGAAATCTATAATTTACTCTGGGCACAACTCGATGCGGACTATTTTTTGCGGCACGAACCCCATGAAATTGCCTGGCACACACGCCAGCTTGCTCATCGTGTAAATGTCGAAATACCCATAGTCAAAGCCAGACTCAGCCGCATCGGGGAAGGAATTCAGGTAATGGTCTATAGCCCGGACAAACCCTATCTATTCGCTCATATTTGCAGCTTTTTTTCGCGAATAAATTACAACATCATGGAAGCAAAGATTCATACCACTCAACACGGATACGCGCTTGATAGTTTTATGATAATGGATGCCAGCAATAAAAAAACCGAATATCGCGACGTGATGAACTACATAGAATATGAATTGGGGCTTGTTCTTAAAAACACGGATGTTCCACCTGCGCAACAAACTGGCCGGGTCAACCGCCAGCTCAAACATTTCCCCATCGTGCCAGAAATCACGATTGCAAAGGATGATAAAGGAAATTACGTACTCTCTCTTACTGCCGGTGATCGCCCAGGACTACTTGCAGGCATTGCAAATTATCTGGCGCAAAACCATATCGAGCTGCATCGTGCAAGAATCAATACACTCGGCTCACGAGCCGAAGACACATTTTGGATCAGCGCAGATCAACTGGACAACCCTCAACAAGTTGATTCAATTCGCGGCACGCTGACCAGGCAATTGCAGTAGTATTGTGAGTATCTGAAACGGCCAAGATACATATCGCTTGGCAGATAATATCTTATTGTTTCATCTGAACGATATTTACCAGTTGAGACTTGGAGGAAGTTGGAATTGGCTTGATAGCATCGGCAAGCGTATTCTTTTCAAGCACGCCCATAAAAGCTGCACGCCCTTCATATAACATTGACTTCAGGCGACAAGTTGAACTGATTACACATTCATCTGTTTTTGGATTAAAACACTCCAGAAGTTCCATATCCGGCTCAGTGTTCATGACGACATCACTGAGGTAGATTTTCTCTGCCGGACGAGCCAGTCTAATTCCGCCATTCTTGCCTCGAGTAGTTGATATAAATCCGTTGAGACCTAAATTATGTACAACCTTAACCAAGTGATTGCGGGATATCTTATAGAAATCAGTGATCTCGCTTATTGTCGCTGTCGATTCGGGTTTGGCTGCAAGGTACAAAAGAACACGTAAGGAATAGTCGGTATATAAAGTTAGTCTCACAGCATCAAGTCCATAATTTGTTAGTGCGCATCTGGAAACGCACAACACGCGCAGTGTATTCTAACTAATAGAGACTGTGAATGACTAGACGATAATATATTTAACTACTTTAACAGGTTCGCATTATTTAAATTTTGCTTGTACGCTTGCCACACCTTGCTTAATGTCATCCCAAATCTTGTCAGAAGTTAGCTTGACATCATTCCATGCTTCAGCCGTCGATTTTTCAATCTCATTCATTTTTTGAGATGCGCCAAGTAACTTTTCACGCAACTCGTGCAATTCCTTGGTTCGCTTTATTTCCAGATCAGCGCCTGTGTTCACAGCCTTGGCTTCCAACAAGTCGATCTGTGCTCCCCATTCAGCCAATTGTGCTGCCATTTTTTGTCTATATGCTTTTTGAATTTCCATGACTTTCTCCTAAATTATTTGTGTTGAATCAATATTATTTAACTGACTTTAAAACCAGTTTGTTTTTTACTCTGGATACACCCGCTACTGCTCCAGCCAATGCTTTTGCCATTTCACTATTTCCCAACGTATCAACTGAGCCGCTTAAAGTGACAACGCTTTTATCGGTCTCCACACTGATCTGCAATGTTTTAAGTCCTGGTTCTGCGAAAAAAGCAGCTTTGATCTTGGCAGTGATTTCGGCATCATCAATTGCCACGCCGGCTTTATCTCTTTGCGAGCCAATTTTTTCAGTTACTTTTTCGACTGATTCATTAATTTTTTTACCGGCTTCACCCACAGTCTGATCTATTTTTATACCTGCTGTTTCCGCAGGACCGGGTTTTTCGCAACCAGATAATCCAGCAACCAGCAGAAACGCAATTCCAATACTTTTTATATCCAATGGAAATTTCATGTAACCGACCTTTCTTGAATGTATTGCTGATTAAGAGCTTACTAAAATGAAAAGGCCTTGCTGATTAAAACGAGGCCTGACTCAGTTAGTTAGTTGGTGTTGTAGTTAAAGATGATGTTGACTCTACGATTTTCCTGTTGTCCTTCTAAAGTCGTCCCATAAGCAACACGGCGAACCTGACCAAACTGCGCTGTGGAGAGATGTGAACGTGGCACATCCAATTTTTCCACCAGATAATCCACTACTTTCTGAGCGCGGCTTTGAGATATTTTCATGGCCGTTTCCGGTGCAATATTTATGTCGCCATCCTTTCTTCCTGCGTGCCCTTCTATTGTTGCAGTAATGGAAGGATTGGCTTTCATTAAATTGGCTACCCTGGCAAGTCCGTCAAAATAACTTGGATCAATGTCATCTTTTAAAACGTCAAATTCCATTTCCATCGCCATCGTGAGTCTGGCAGGCGCCACCTTGAGTCCTTCGACATCTGTCGCGCATGCAATTACTGCATCAATGCGACGATTGGCACGTCTGCCTTCGCTAGTTTCATTATCGGCAATGGGTCGTGATGTTCCATATCCTACTGCAGTCAATCTCGAAGATGCAATATGGAAACTATCCATCAGATAACTCACTACACTCTCTGCGCGTTGCTGAGATAGTTTAAGATTGAATTCTTCAGTGCCTACATTATCGGTATGACCTTCGATCACAGCAGTCGTATCAGGATATTTCTTCATGAAGGTACCGACGACGGAAAGTTTTTCTTTCATTTCTCTCTGAATATCATCCTGTTTGATCTCAAACTGGAGATCCAAAATACTGCAATATCGCTGCATCTTTACGACAGGTACCATGATTAGCACGGGTGCTGCCTTTGCGATTTGAGGCACTTCTGGGACTTTAGTCACCTCTTTGATGATAATAATCGGAGCCGGAGCAGGTTTTTCCTTGCCAAACATGACGACCAATCCGATAGATAACAAGTCGATGTCGCCGCGAGCACCGACAGCATCATTGATGCGGTAACGTTCCCATTCGCCGCGTAAAGCGACTGAATCGAGAAAGTCATATTGAACACCGACCCCCACTTTTAAATTGACTGAATTGGCAGTCGCACTTGATTCAGTCGTAACAACACCGCTAGTTCCATTAAAACTGTCTCTGGATTGTGCGTAATTCAAACCAAGCCTACCGAAGATTGAAAACTTTCCTTCGAATGGCAAAATGCCTACAGCATCGACATTAACACCTTGGATCTGAATGCTTCCATTCAATCCACCTGTTGGCGAAGTAGTTGCGGCATATCCAAACTTTCCCAAATCGAAATAGCCACCCTCAAGCGCAAAGTATTGGTTGAATTGATACCCTCCAAATACCTTGACTCCCATATCGCGGTTGACATCATTTAATGAATTTGTTGTAAACCCGCCAGTTTGAAGCTGACTGATTATTTGTGGATCATCAATTCTGGCTTTTGACTGACCGACACTCACTCCGGCTATCCAGCCGGAATCATCCGCCAATGCAATTTGACTACTCCATACTGCACACCCAACCAAACCAAGTGCTCCTAAATATTTCGCTACTTTTTTCATGTTTATCTCCAATACGTTTTGTTGCTGATTATTCAAATTGCAAATCAAATTGATAGTTACTGGCAACCCGCAGGTGAAAACGGATTTCCTGGTACAGAAACGATATTGGTATCAAAAGTAAATGCGCCACTGGTCGTAACAGCCCCGGCGAGTAATCTGCCGCAGGAAGTTGAGCCGGCTCCCATCGTGATGGTTGTATCAGCGAGGATGTTTCCGTTGAATATTGAATAAGTTCCAATCGTTGCTGAACTACCGACCTGCCACCAGACGTTTGAGGCCTTAGCTCCATTGATTAATACAATTTGACTTGCTGCTACACCTGGAACAGTAGCTGCGGCAGTAGTAAGAGTAGAGGCAGCCTGAAAGACAAATCGTGAATTTGTATCGCCTTTACCATCAAGCGTCAATGTGCCGGTCACACCAATTGAAGAGTTTGTAGCTGATATATAGACACCCGGAGGAAGTGTTGCATTCCCACTACAACCTAAACCTGCTCCTGCGGCCCCGGCACTTCCTATTGTTCCACAACCTAGAACAGTCGCTCCCGGCAGGTTCGCCGGCAAAATACTGTTATAGGCTGACTTCAAGTCAGCCATGATAGAAGCAGAGGTAACGCCTTTATTAAATAACGGACTAATTACTGTCCCCGTCAGTATTGGAGCCATGCCACCGCAAAGTCCGAATCCTCCTGCAGTATTAACAGCCACAGCATTACAAGTTGCAGTTGGGTCTAATACAACATTCCCGTTAATATGTGAAAGTGGAACTGTAGGCGTATTCGTTAACCCTGCGGCAGAAGCAATTGCAAAGGGAGTAGCTGTTCCCAAGTTCACTGGCGCTAATCCAACACTAGGCAAAGTTGTAGTCGTAAAACTCCAAGTAATTGCACAAGGCATATTAAATCCCTTGCTACTAGTGACCGCAGCTGAAATGCTACCGGTATAAGTTGTAAGAGGTAATAGCGCAGCAGAGGTCGTTAATGTCGCAACATTTGTTGAAGCGCCATAAGCGATTGAAGCAGGAATCAGAACAGATCCACCGGATGGTGTTAGCGTAACACTTGTTGTATTGATAGTTGCCGGATTCATGGGCAGGCTGAATGTCGCACTGATGCTCTTGCCACCACCCGCAATACCTGTACTGGTTGTCACAGAAGAGTTTCCATTTGTGGGATCAGTAGCAGTAACAGTAGGTATGTCGACTCCGGAAATCGCGCAAACATCCCCGGGTAAAATAATGCCGGAAGGCCCGGCAACAATTTGGACTGGTGGCAAAACTCCGACTCCGCCCAAAATTGCATCACCTCCTCCGCTACCGCATCCGCTTACAACAGCAGTCAGCAACAATGCACCAAACCATCCTAATCGGCTAGCGATCCTATTCGCAGTTTTGCCAATCTCATTTTCAAAATTGTTCATTTGCTGTCTCTCATTCTTTGGTCGAACCATGACGAATTCATAAGCTCCGGTTTGATGTGCGAATTCCTAAAGTGAAACAACCGAAAGCAATTTGTCACACTGGTTGCGTTTATCCATCTTTCTGGTTTGCCTCTCCGTTCGCTAGCGAACTTAATAAATATTATTTTTAATCAAGTTCACAAAAACACGAATAAAGCATCAAGCTCAGTTTCATTCCAATGAAATTAGAAAATTGACCTAAAAATGCGCGGTAGCGAACAGAGACAAACACCGGAGATACGGCAAATTGTCGAAATGTGAACTCGATAAATGGCGGAAAGTAAAATGAAAATTGAAGAATCTCGGGCTTTACCACTGGAATTGATCCATCAAGATGCGTTAAGTAATCATTACATTACTAATAAAAATCTTGTAGGTGAGACGGGATCAGTACCGGTTACCACTCAGACAAACCCGTTCTTGCGCATTAATTTTTCGATATGTACCTTGGCGATCATTGCGATTGTTGCAGCATTGTATTTAGCACAGGCATTTTTCCTGCCTTTGTTGATCGGAATACTTGCAAGCTACTCTTTAAGCCCAGTTGTTGATTTACTCAAAAGAGGTCACATACCGCGTGCCCTTGGTGCTGCAATCGTGGTAGCTGTCTTAATCGGTGCGCTGTGCTGGCTTGCACTTTCCTTGAGCAGTGAAGCGAAAGCGATGATTGAGAAACTACCCGATGCCACACGCAAGCTGAGACAACATTTAAGCGATATACGTCCGACCAACCAGAGCACGTTGCAAAATGTGCAAGAAGCAGCAAAGCAGCTTGAGGGCGCGGCCGCTGATGCGAGCATAAAACATGATGCGCAAGTGATATCAAGTTCAGCAGGTGAATCCTCATCCTGGTTAAATGATTACGTGCTGAGGCAAACGATAATATTATTTTCAGTTGTCGCACAGGCACCTATCGTTTTGTTACTCACCTATTTTTTATTGGCATCGGGAGCTCACTTCCGGCGCAAATTAGTTGCTTTTGTCGGGCCGTCGATGGAGCGCAAAAAGGAGACTGTGCGCATGCTCGATGAGATCGATCTACAAATTCAGCTTTATTTGCTCTCAATGCTCGTCGCCAGTTTACTGGTAGGCGTTTGCACTTGGCTTGGCTTCAAAGCGCTTGGTATGGAGCAAGCCGGGATCTGGGGCGTGATAGCGGGCATGCTGCAATTTATTCCTTATCTGGGTCCCGCAATAACAGCACTATCAAGCGGAATTGCCAGCTTCATGCAATATGGTTCGATACTCAGTGCCTTGGAAACTGCAAGTGTTGCCTTGCTTATTTCCGCTGCGATTGGAATGGCGTTTACCACTTGGTTGCAAAGCCGCTTTGCGCACATTAATGCAGCAGTTTTATTCATAGCCTTATTATTTTTTGCCTGGCTATGGGGTGTGTGGGGACTATTACTCGGTGCCCCTCTGGTTGCCATATTGAAAGTAATTTGTGACCGGGTCTTACCTCTTAATTCCATCGGAGAATTATTAGGGCAATAAATATCTACCGATCAACCTTAAAGGAATTCATCATGAACTGGGATCACATTGAAGCGAATTGGGATCAATTCAAAATTATCGTTCATCAGCAATGGGGAAAATTGACCACAAATCAAATAAACAAAATTACGGGTAAACGTGAAAAATTGATATTCATGATTCAAGAAACTTACAGCGCCTCCGAGGGTGAGGCAAAACATCAAGTTGATGTATGGCTAAAGCAGCAGGACGAAGAAGCCTATTTAATAGAAAGAGCCACAGAAAGAAATGGAATATCTGAATGAACATCTTCTACAAAATATCAGTTTTGGCTTTTACAATAATTTGATTTAGTAATTGTCAATTTTGACAAGTCATGTACGACACCGTACAGAACACGTGCACATTCCACACTATTCTATAAATCATTGATGAGTGCAAATTCACAAGTAACTTGTAAATGATTCTCAAAGGTTGCATGTCATTTCAATCTCAATACATACTTTTTGTTTGAATGAAATTTCAATTTAGTGGAGAAAAATGATGTCACAAATTTACCGCATTAAGTCATACCAATTGCCACTGCTAAGCTTAGTTATAGTCAGTGGCATTTTCATTGCAGCTTGTGCAACTCCTCCTCCGCCTCTGGAGTTGATAGCCGTATCTAAAGCTGCAGTCAACGATGCGAATGTAGCCGGAGCAAATGAATTGGCTCCAATACAGTACAAGTCTGCCATGGATAAGATGAGTGCAGCCGAAGTAGCCATGGCAAAGAAAGATTATCCGCTGGCTCAGCAATTGGCAGAACAAGCCCAAGTGGATGCAAAACTTGCCACAGCGATGGCGCGTGGGGCCAAGGCCAAAAAATCGGCTGATGCATTGCAAGAAGACAGTCGCATATTGACCCAGGAAATTAATCGTAAAACCAAGTAATCATCAATGGAGTCCACAATGAAAAATAAATATATTATTATTGCATCGATTGCCGTTGCAGCCCTATCCGGATGCGGCACGACACCTGTCAACAAGTCTCTGGTAGAGGCGCGCAACAGCTACAAAACAGCCAGTACTAATCCGCAGATCACAACGCTTGCGCCGCTTGAATTAAAGGATGCCGGCGACTCTCTTGGCAAAGCCGACGATGCCTTTGCCAAAGGTGAGAATGCTGGAACTGTCGATCAACTTTCCTATTTGGCTTATCAAAAAGTTAGAATTGCCCAAGAAACTGCTTTTAGGAAAACAGATGAATTATCGGTCACCAACGCTGCAGCACAACGTGATCAAGTTCGTCTGGCAGCTAGAACAGCAGAAGCCGATTCAGCCAAGCATCAGGTAGCGTTAATTAAGGAAACCACCCAAATTCAGGCTGAAGAATTGGCCGCAGCAAGCGCAAATGCCGAGCATGACCAACAGACCATTGCAAAGCAGGAAAAACAACTCAAAGATCTGAACGCAAAACAGACCAAGCGAGGACTGGTTGTCACCATTGGCGATGTATTGTTTAGTAGCGGCAAGGCAAAACTTAAAGCTGCTGGCATGCACAATGTTCAAAAGTTGGCGTCATTTCTTGATCAATATCCAAAATATAGAGTTCTGGTTGAAGGATATACCGACAGCACCGGAAATGACGGATCAAATCAGGTACTTTCTGAGGAACGTGCCGAAGCTGTAAAAACTGCATTAATTGACAAGGGCGTAGCTGGCGACCGAATTTTCACAAAAGGTTATGGAAAAGATTTTCCGGTAGCACGCAATAATAATTCGGCAAATCGCCAGTTAAATAGACGTATTGAAATTATCATTTCGGATGAAAACGGCAATATCGCCGCTCGTTAGTGATGAAACCTGTGCCAATCATCGGGTAATAACATATGTCACTGGGAAACATAATTTTGATCATCTTGTTGTTGATGATCGTTGGAGTAATTCCTGCCTGGCCACACAGCAGGGCTTGGGGTTACGGACCGAGCGGATGGCCTAGCTTGATATTGACCATCGTGATCATACTTTTGCTGATGGGACGTTTGTAACGCATTACAACTAGTTCAATTTATCTTGAAAACGATCTACTAATTTGCAACATTAATTAACCAAGGAGTTTACGTATGAGTACGCATGATATCGATATTTCAATTCCAGTTCCAATGGAAAAACTAATGGATGAGTTACGCGTCATGGTCAGTGACGCAGAGGAACTGCTAACATCCACAGCCAATCAGACAGGTGAAGGAGCAGTCGCTGCGCGTGCCCGCATCCAAAAAAGTCTGCATCTAGTAAAAGCACGATTGTCAGCCGCAGAATCAGCGATCATTGATCGTACACGCAAGGCCGCAAAAGCAACTGATGAATACGTCCATGACAATCCTTGGAAAGCGATCGGAATTTCAGCATGTGCAGGTGTAATCGTTGGGATGCTGGTCGCAAGGCGCTAAGCGATGACAAACTCAGGCGGATTGATGGAGTCATCAAAACGGGTGGTTGGCACGTTGCTGACCATCTTTCAAACTCGCCTTGAGTTATTGTCAAACGAAATTGAAGAGGAGCGTCTGCGTGTGAGGCAGATGTTATTTTACGGCAGTATCGCTCTATTTTGTTTCGGCCTGTCTATCATGTTGTTGACCGTATTTATCGTCGTAGTCTTTTGGGACAGTTATCGCCTATCCGTACTTGGAGGCCTGACTTCTCTGTTCTTTCTGGCCGGCTTGGTGGTTTTCAATTCGCTTCGCAATTTGGCACAGGAACGAACGAAGCTTTTTTCTTCAAGTTTGTCTGAACTGGAAGATGATCGCGCACGGTTAACTTCCAGAACATGAAAAACCGCCTTGCTGAAATTGCATTCCACAGGCGTAAAATATTGGCAATAATAGAAGCACAACGTATCGAAATAGCTGATATATCCAAACGCCTCGAAAAACCCATGCAAGTTTTTGATGCTGGCGTAAATACAGTTAGTTTTATTAAACGTCACCCCACATTGATGATCGGTAGCCTCACGGCCGTTTTGACATTTTTTCGTCATGGTGTTCCCGGACTAAGCTATTTAGTACCACCGATACTTCAATTCACCTTTAGTCGTCTTCTATCAGCTTCGAGCTCAAAAGATGAGAAGTTGCCTGACCTGGACTCAATGAATTGAAATGTATTGATTCATCGACAAATTGCTAATTGAAATGTCTGCTTAGGCATTGTGTGACCGCGAACATACAACGGAATTTCCGTACCGTATCTTTCTTCTGAATTACATATTCGGAGAAAACATGCATAATAAAAATAAAGTGCTGGCAGTAAACCATTTACTGGCCTCACTACCAAAACAAGATCAGCAACGTCTGCTCACCCGCTTGGAGCCTGTTACGCTCAGTTTCGGTGAAGTGCTATATCGCCCGACTGAGAATATTCAATATGTATATTTTCCCATTGACTCATTAGTTTCATTACTGACACAAGTCGAGGGGCATCAAGCATTGGAAGTAGGAATGGTTGGGCATGAAGGTATGCTTGGAATTCCTCTTGCACTTGGTGTAAGTAACTCACCAGTACATGCATTGGTGCAGGGAAGCGGGATGGCGATGCGAATGACATCCGAAAACTTTAAGGAAAGTTTTCATCACTGTCTACCATTTCAGCGTGGCGTCTATCGATATATCTACGAATTAATGGTACAAATTACACAATCAGCCGCATGCAACCGATTTCACCGTGTTGAAGCCCGTTTGGCTCGTTGGTTGTTGATGACACGTGACCGACTGCTTTCAAATCAGTTCCATTTAACTCAAAGTCTGCTCAGCGATATGCTTGGAGTAAGAAGAGTTGGTGTTACCCAAGCCGCAGGTATCTTGCGTCAACGCAAATTGATTCGCTATACCCGCGGAGAAATATGCATTCTGGATGGTAATGGCCTCGAATCAGCGGCATGCAATTGCTACAAGATAGTTAAAAATGTATACGAAGAGACACGAGTCAAATAAACGCAATTGAAGTCTGTTTAACCATCCAAATATCAAAAAAAGACCCGAACCGGCATTACCGTGATCGGGCCCAACATTTCAGATGCTCATAAGGGGAGAACAAGCACCCATAAGCATCATGATGTCTTGACCAATAAATCTCTGTGCTGTAACACACATAACAATTCAACTTCCGAGTGTGTCATCGCACTGAAACATGCGAAGTATTTTCCTAACATTTAGTAGAAGTCGAAGTCGATTGAGACGAGATTAAATTGTATCAAGCTAATTTCAGGAGACAACAATGAAAAGCCCAAATGTAATATATAAAAATGGAATAGGTAACAATTTCAAGTCAAACATGAATTTACAAATCGATCCAGCCAAGAGAATTCAGATGATTGCCATTTCTGCATATTTTCGGGCTGAACGTCGTGGTTTTTCTCCAAACTTGGATCTTGCCGACTGGTTTGAATCAGAACAGGAAGTTGACAGACATTTAAGTGCGTTTTCATAGTAAGTTATATGCTCGGATAATTTTCTTGGAACCTAAGTCATCAATTTTCGCCTTAAAAAACGCTATCTGTGATGGTGTCAATTTCTGTGTCATTGCAACTGACACCAAGGGAGTGATACAAGTTTTCAACGCTGCTGCCGAGAAAATGCTTGGATATTCAGCCGGGGAAGTCATCAATAAACTATCCCTTTCTGAAATTTCAGTTCCTGAAGAAATCATTTCACATGCCAATTCCAACAGTGTAGAAGTTGCCAAGCAAATACCTTCGGAATTTAGAGCTTTCTCATACAAAGCGTCTCAGGGAATTAAAGATAATTTCATGCTGAAATTCAAACGAAAGAACGGCATTCATTTGCAGGCTTTCGTTTCCATCACCTCATTAAAAGACGATCAAAGTAAAATTATAGGATACCTCCTGATCGTTACCGATAATTCTGAAGGCGTACAAATCGCAGATCAACCGCTATTGCTTGATGAGCAACTAAGCAATCAGCAGTTCTACACCCGATCTCTCATCGAATCGAATATTGATGCTCTGATGGCTACTGATCCATTGGGAACCATTACTGATGTCAACAAACAAATGGAATTGCTCACGAATTGTTCCCGTGAAGAATTGATCGGCACGCCTTTCAAAAACTACTTTTCAGACCATGACAGGGCCGAGGCAGGAATAAAGTTGGTATTGAGCGAAAAGAAAGTCCGTGATTATGAACTCACGGCTCATGCCAAGGATGGCAAAGAAACGGTTGTGTCTTATAACGCCAGTACATTTTATGATCAGAATGGCATTTTACAGGGTGTGTTTGCTGCTGCTCGTGATATTACCAAACGCAAACAAGCCGAACAACAAATACTGAATTTGGCATTGCATGACCCCCTCACTCAGCTTCCCAATCGACGCATGCTGAACGACCGCTTAAGCCAAGCAATGGCTTCAAGCAAACGTAGCGGACAGTATGGCGCGCTCATTTTCCTGGATTTGGATCTGTTTAAATCCCTGAATGATACTTACGGGCATAACACAGGTGATTTGCTGTTGATCGAAGTGGCACACCGCATCAGCAGTTGTGTACGCGAGGTGGATATCGTGGCACGTTTTGGCGGAGATGAATTTGTTGTCATTCTCGGCAATCTTGGTACTGAAATTTCCGAATCAACATCACAAGCCAATATCGTTGCAGAAAAAATCAGAACTCTCTTGAAAAGTCCTTACCTGTTAAAAATTGAAACCGCTGACAAAGTTAGCAAGTTAATTGAACATCATTGCACTTCAAGCATCGGTGTAGCGTTGTTTCTCGATCATGAAGTTAGCACTGATGAAGTGATCAAATGGGCAGATATGGCAATGTATAAGGCAAAGGAATCCGGTGGAAATTCGATACATTTTTATGGTTTGGAAACAGCAAGCTGAATCCATCATTAAAATGTAATAGTCAAAATCAATGTTTGCAATATATCCTCAATTTTACAGAAACAGAATATGTACTTTGGCGCACAGATTAATTCAGACTATTTCTCCAGAATCGGAAGACATTTTAATTTATCAACGGGTTAATTTTTACTGTTCGGGCATTTACTGAAATCCATTTTATAGAAATCAGTAGGTGAACACAGGTGGGTACTTCGCCCGCTTGATTGTTAAGTTAAAGGTAAAACTGGAATGCAGACCTCTCACAAAATTATTGCGATCATTTCCGGAATTGTTCTTCTTGTCGCGCTGGGAATATATTTTATTTTTTGGTCTTTTGGCCAGATAGAAGATACTTCGCAATCGCGATACCGAACAAATGCAATATTGAGCAATGCAAATGAATTACTTTCGGCTATAAAAGATGCCGAAACCGGTCAGCGAGGATATTTGTTGACCAATAATGAATTATTTCTTGAGCCCTATTTTGCTGCCCAGACAGTCATAGGCAATCGATTTGAAGAGTTGCGCAAAACAACTTTAGACAATCAGGCCAGAAAGCAATTGGATTCCATTTCACCGCTCATCAAAGCCAAACAGGCCGAACTAGCACAGACCATTGAATTAAACCGCAAGAACGATAAACAATCAGCCATAGCCTATGTAGCCTCTGGAAAAGGCAAGGTTTTGATGGATTCCATTCGTTCAGAGTTGAACGTTTTCATTCAAATTGAAGAAGCTAATCGAAATAAGAATATTGCAGAATTTGAATCAAACATGCGGCATATGTTTATTCTGATCGCCATCTCGAGCATATTTGCGCTATTACTTGCCCTTGCATTTGCCTATTCAATTTATCGGGGAGCACAACAACGGCTGAAGAATTTGGTTCACATTGAAACCCTCCATTTGCTTGATCTTCAGGAAAAAACAAACAGGCAACTGCAAACAACAAACGTTACCCTGCAGGCCAGTGAAGAAAAACTTGCCGTAACGCTCTACTCTATCGGCGATGCAGTGATTACAACCGACGCAAATGGACACATAACCCTGCTTAACGCTTCAGCGGAAAAACTCACCGGTTGGGCTTTGGCGCAAGCAATCGGCCGGCCGATTGAGGATATCTTTCATATCATTAATCAGGATACGCGTGAATCCGCCATTATCCCCGTCATTGAGACTTTAGCTCACGGCACCATCCAAGGCTTGGCCAATCACACCGTGCTCATTGCGCTTGATGGTACAGAATGTTCCATTGCAGATAGTTGCGCGCCGATTCGTGACCGTGACGGAAAGATCGTCGGTACAGTACTGGTATTCCGTGATGTTACCGCCGAATATGCCGTGCAGAAGGCCTTGCGTGATCAGCAGTTCTACACGCGCTCTCTTATTGAATCGAACATTGACGCGCTAATTACCACTGATCCATCCGGAGTCATTACAGACTTCAATAAACAAATGGAGTTACTCACCGGTTGCACGCGAGTTGAATTAATCGGTACCCACTTCAAAAATTACTTCACCGATGAAAATCTTGCAGAAAATGGAATCAAACTGGTACTCAGTAACCATAAGATCACCGATTATGAACTTACCGCTCGCGCCAAGGATGGACATGAAACTGTCGTTTCCTATAACGCGACGACCTTATTCGGTCGTGACGGAACATTACAGGGTGTGTTTGCGGCTGCACGCGATATTACCGAACGTAAACGGCTTGATCGCGTACTGCAAGAGAAAAATAGCGAGCTGGAAATTGCCCGTGCTGCTGCAGAAAATGCCAACCTGGCCAAATCGGATTTTCTGGCCAATATGAGTCACGAAATACGCACGCCGATGAATGCAATTATCGGCATGTCTTATTTGGCACTCAAAACAGAGTTAACTTCACGCCAGCGTGACTACATCAATAAAATAAAAGGCTCCAGCCGCCACCTGCTCGGCATCATCAACGACATTCTTGACCTGTCGAAAATCGAGGCCGGAAAATTGTCGGTTGAACATACAGAATTCGAACTTGAAAAAGTGTTGGAAAATATTGCCGATTTAATCGCTGACAAGACTTCTTCCAAAGGGCTGGAGCTTATATTCGACATAGGCAAAAACGTTCCGCCATTTTTAATTGGAGACCCGCTAAGACTTGGACAAGTTCTTATCAACTACAGCAACAATGCAGTCAAATTTACCGAGAAAGGTGAGATTGATATTTCCATCTCTCTCAAAGAAGAAACCGATAAAGAAGTGCTGATTTACTGCTCGGTACGCGATACCGGTATCGGGTTGACTGCAGAACAGATAGGCAGATTATTTCAGAACTTTTCCCAGGCAGATGCCTCAACTACCCGAAAATTTGGAGGCACGGGTCTCGGGTTGGTGATTGCTAAAAAACTTGCAGAGCTAATGGGCGGAGAGGTAGGCGTAAATAGTGAATTGGGCAAGGGTAGTACATTCTGGTTCACTGCACGAGTTGGAAAAGGCGTCGGTATAGAAAGAAAGATAGGATTGGCCGGCGATTTTCAGGACAAACGGGTATTAGTTGTAGACGACAACGAAAATGCTCGTCTGGTACTTGGGGACATGCTCAATAACATGAGCTTCAAAGTCGACAAGGTTGAATCAGGGCAAGCTGCCATCGCCGCTGCCGATATCGCAGCAGCCCAAGGCAAACCCTACGATATTGTGTTCCTGGATTGGCTCATGCCAGATATGGATGGCATTGAAACCTCCAGACAACTTAGAAAGCGTCCACACAACAGCATTCCGCACATGATCATGGTGACAGCTTATGGCCGTGAGGAAATCATAAAAGAGGCAGAGATTGCCGGCATAGCTGACGTATTGATCAAACCGGTAACAGCCTCGGTATTATTTGATGGCGTAGTGCGGATTCTCGGTGGCGTCGTGGAAAACAAACGCAGTGCAGACAAGGCAACAGATACTTTTGACCAACTGGCAAGTATCAAGGGCGCTCGCGTCCTACTCGTTGAGGACAATGATCTGAATCAGGAAGTCGGTTTGGAATTGCTGCGTGATGCAGGATTTAATGTTGATTTGGCAGAAAACGGGCAAGTCGCTCTGGACAAGATCAGGTCCGTCAATTACGACATCGTATTGATGGATATGCAGATGCCTGTGATGGATGGTGTGATGGCGACTCTGGAGATTCGCAAGGAGGCACGCTTCAAAGATCTCCCGGTGGTTGCCATGACAGCAAACTCCATGCAAAGCGATCGTGATCGATGCATGGCTGCCGGAATGAACGACCACGTAGCCAAACCAATCGAACCGGAGGACCTCTGGAAAGCATTACTTAAATGGATCAAACCGCAACATTCAAATCCGCACGATGTACTAACAACAGCTACGTTGCAAGAGATTAATTTGCCATCAGGCATTATTGGTCTTGATGTAAACAATGGTCTACGCCGTGTACTCGGGAAAAAATCACTTTATCTGTCTATGCTAGGCAAATTTGTTGCAGGCCAAAAAATGGTTACAACAAATATTATCAAAGAACTGGAAAGCAATAACTGGGATGTCGCCATGCGACTAGCTCATACATTAAAAGGAGTATCAGGAAATATAGGCGCGACGAATCTGCAGCACCTAGCCGAAAAACTTGAGATAGCAATCAAGGAACGAAGCCCGCGCAAAGAAGTTGATGATCGAGTCAATCAGCTTGTCGGTCCGCTTGAACACATCATTGCAGAACTGGAGCAACAATTAACTCACACACTCCAAACTGCAACGATCAAAATCCATCAGGAAACACTACAAACTGTTTACGCTCAGTTAGAAAAATTACTGGCTGATGACGATTCAGAGGCTGCGGATGTATGGGAGGAAAATGCAACCCTATTCAGCGCAGCCTTCCCTAACCAATATCACAAAATCGACGAAAGTATCCGTTCATTCAATTTTGAAACTGCGCTGTTGGCCTTAAGAGTGGCCAGCGTAAAGACTGCACCACGAGGAGCCACACATGCACGAATTTAACTTTGCTGAAAAACCCATCATTCTGGTTGTTGATGACACACCTGATAATCTGATCATGATGAGCAACCTGCTCAAGAATGACTATAAGGTAAAGATTGCCAACAGCGGTGAGAAAGCGTTACGGATTGCTTCTTCTGAAAGTCCGCCAGACTTGATCCTGCTCGATATCATGATGCCAGGCATGGATGGATATGAAGTATGCTCAAGCCTCAAACACGAACCTAACACAATGAATATTCCAGTGATTTTTCTCACCGCAAAGAGCGAAGTGGAAGATGAGAAAAAAGGGCTTGAACTGGGAGCAGTCGATTACATCACCAAACCTATCAGTCCCCCAATCGTGCTGGCTCGGGTAAAAAATCATCTGGCACTGAAAGCGATGGATGCATTTCTGCGTGATCAAAATGATTTCCTGGAACTTGAAGTTGCCAAAAGAACTCAGGAAGTCATTGCGATCCAGGATGTGACAATTCTTGCCATGGCATCCTTGGCCGAGACGCGTGATTCAGACACAGGAAATCATATTCGCCGGACTCAATTCTACGTAAAAGCATTAGCGGAAAAACTGCGTGATCATCCTCGTTTTTCATGGTTTCTAACTGACACCAACATCAGCATGCTTTTTAAATCCGCGCCCTTGCATGATATCGGTAAAGTGGGTATTCCTGACCGCATCTTGCTCAAACCGGGCCGTTTCGAATCCGGAGAATTCGAGATCATGAAAACTCACACAACACTTGGACGGGATGCCATCGTTCATGCTGAAACTGCGCTCGGCATAAACGTAGATTTCCTTACTTTCGCCAAATCCATAGCGCTCTCTCATCAGGAAAAATGGAATGGAAGCGGCTATCCGGAGGGACTCTCTGGAGACGATATTCCAATAGCTGCGCGCCTGATGGCTGTGGCTGATGTGTATGACGCACTGATCAGCCGTCGGGTGTACAAAGATTCAATGCCGCATGAAAAAGCGGTGCAAATAATGATCGCAGGGAAAGGCAGTCATTTTGATCCCGATATGCTCGATGCTTTTCTCGACATTCAG
>CAIRAO010000398.1 GCA_903876625.1 uncultured Gallionellaceae bacterium
ATCAACATGAATAGCTCTGCATTGTTGATCTATCGATTTTAGTCAAATTTGTTAGGAAATAATCTATCCTAACGGGCATGGCAATTTTGCCACTCAGAACGATGAAACAAAAAACAAATCCCCCTCCGCTTCGCTCCACCCTCTCTTCCAAAGAGGGTTATTCCCTACTTTAAAAAAGGGGGCAAGGGGGGATTTGATGTTGTTTACGTCAATCGCTTGAGCAATTTTTCATGGATGCCGCCAAAGCCACCATTGCTCATCACAAGGATGTGGTCACCTGAAGTTGCTACTGAGACAATGGTTTCGATCAAGTCGTTCAGGTCATCTTTTACGACGGCCCTCTCGCCAAGAGGAGCAAGTGCGGCACTGGCATCCCAACCTAAATTACCGGCATAACAGAAAGTAAGATTGGCCTCTTTCAGACTTCCGGGAAGCGCGTCCTTCATCACCCCCAATTTCATCGTATTGGAACGCGGTTCAAGTACCGCGAGAATTCGGGCACTGCCGACCTTTTGACGCAAGCCCGCGACTGTGGTGTCAATTGCGGTCGGGTGATGGGCGAAATCGTCGTAGATGGTGATTCCATTGACTGTGCCGCGAACTTCCATGCGGCGCTTCACGTTTTTGAATTCGGCCAGCGCAGCCAGACCGTGCGCAACAGGAACCCCTGCATGACGGGCAGCCGCAAGTGCGGCAAGGGCATTCATGCGATTATGCTCACCGAAGAGTTCCCATTGCAACACCCCCGCTTTGCCACCCTTCAAGCTCACATAATTCTCAGCGTCAATATTCCAGCCATCTTCACAACCGAATTTTTCAACGGGTGTCCAGCAGCCCCGTTCGATTACACGACGCAAAGAATCTTGAGTTCCATTGCTAACCACCAGTCCGTTCCCGGGCACGGTGCGAACCAAGTGATGGAACTGGGTTTCGATACTGGCCAAATCAGAAAATATATCAGCGTGATCAAATTCAAGGTTATTAAGTATTGCAGTGCGGGGATGGTAATGAACAAACTTTGATCGTTTGTCGAAGAAGGCAGTGTCGTATTCATCCGCCTCAATGACGAAAAAAGGAGACTCGGTTATGCGTGCAGAAATACCAAAATTCTGCGGAACACCGCCGATGAGGAAACCGGGATTAAGGCCAGCGTGTTCGAGTATCCACGCCAGCATAGATGAAGTCGTGGTCTTGCCATGCGTGCCCGCTACGCCTAGAACCCACTTGTCATGCAGTAAATTGTCAGCCAACCATTGCGGGCCTGAGACATAGCGTAAATTGCGATTGAGAATCTCCTCCATCAGCGGATTACCGCGCGAGACGACATTGCCCACCACATACACATCAGGATTGAGTGACAATTGCCCGATGCCGAAACCTTCGATTAATTCGATACCCTGTTGTTCAAGTTGCGTGCTCATCGGGGGGTAGACGTTAGCATCACAACCGGTGACGCGATAGCCCGATTGTTTTGCAATGGCAGCGATACCGCCCATGAAAGTGCCGCAG
>CAIRAO010000399.1 GCA_903876625.1 uncultured Gallionellaceae bacterium
GTTCTGGAAATGTTTAACCGCGCACTGGAAGATGATCGTGCAAAACCGCAGGTGGGACAACTGTCCGACCTGGGTCTGGTTGAGCTGACAAGACGAAGACAGGGGCAGAGCCTGCGCGAGTTGTTTGCCGAAGATAAAAGTCGGTTCGACAAATTTTCTCTCCGGCAAGATGGACTACTTTTCGATTTTTCCAAAAATCTAATCACTGAAAAAACGCTGTCGTTGCTGCTAAATCTTGCACGCCAGTCCAATCTAAGTGATTGGACTCAGCGTCAATTCAGTGGCGATAAAATCAATTCAAGCGAAAAGCGAGCAGTTCTTCACACGGCTTTGCGCAGTCCTAAAGAATCCAGCGTAATGCTTGATGGAAAGAATATCGTACCGGATGTGCATCGTGTACTCGACCACATTCGTCGCTATACCAACAGTATTCGATCTGGTGCAACGCTTGGTCACACTGGTAAACAAATTCGTCATATCGTGAATATTGGAATCGGTGGATCTGCCTTGGGACCACTCATGGCCTGCGAAGCACTTAAACCTTTTGGAAGTAGCGCACTGACAATGCATTTCGTATCAAATGTTGATGCGACCGACATTGCCGAAACTTTAAAAAAACTAGATCCTGAGACTACTATATTTATTGTTAGTTCTAAAACTTTCACCACTCAAGAAACTTTAACTAATGGGCGTACTGCGCGTGCTTGGCTAGTTGATAAATTGGGTACAGAGGATGCAGTTGCTAAACACTTTGCGGCAGTTTCAACCAATTTATCCGAAACTTCTAAATTTGGCATTAATCCGGAAAATGTTTTCGAATTTTGGGACTGGGTTGGAGGTCGCTATTCTCTTTGGTCCGCAATCGGCTTGCCAATCGCTCTATTCATTGGCATGGAAAATTTTGAAAACATGCTAGCCGGTGGCCATGCAATGGACCAACATTTTCTCAATGAGCCATTTGAAAGAAACATGCCGGTCATTTTGGGACTATTAGGTGTTTGGTACGGAAATTTTTTTGGTACGGGTTCCTACGCAATACTACCTTACGACCAGTACCTGCAGCACTTTCCTGCATACCTGCAACAACTGGAAATGGAAAGTAACGGCAAGCGTGTTGATCGTGACGGGAACCCGGTCGATTACGATACACATTTCATCGTGTGGGGCGAACCGGGCACCAACGGACAACATTCCTTTTACCAGTTGATTCATCAGGGAACTCGCATTGTTCCTGCCGATTTTTTAGCGCCACTGAAGAGCTACAACCCAATCGGCGAACACCACGCTATGTTGTTATCCAATTGTTTTGCACAAACAGAAGCCTTGATGCTCGGCAAATCTGAACAAGAAGCTCGTGCGGAATTAATAGCACAAGGGCTTAAAATAGATGAACTAGAAGCCCTTTTGCCTTACAAAATTTTCCCTGGAAACAGACCGACCAACACCCTGCTTTTTAACAAGCTTGACCCCTTCACACTGGGCAGACTGATTGCACTTTACGAACACAAAATATTTGTACAAAGTGTTGTATGGAACTTCAATGCCTTTGATCAATGGGGAGTGGAATTCGGCAAGCAACTTGCGAACAAACTATTGCCCGAACTGCATAGCCCAATTTCTGTCACTTCGCACGACTCGTCGACCAATAATCTAATCAATAGTTATCTTAACGGTCGAATTTCTTAACTCCGTGAACGCCTATAACAAGCGCCCGCCGATTTTCATACAGCTGGTCAAGTTTGCCCAAATTTCGGTATATGTAATCTATGGTTGTTAATAATTGTCAGTTCAAATTTAGTGATTGAATTTAACCTTGGGTAAAACTACTGAAAGAATAGCACCACCTTCTTCGCGGTTTTGTGCTGATATTATTCCTTTGTGGCGATTGACTATAACCCTGCATAGCGCCAAACCGAGTCCAGTCCCGCCTTCACCTGTATCCGTTCTTGAGCTCTGGTAGAACGGTTCGAAAATAGCATCCAATTCTTGTTCAGGAATACCGCATCCTTGGTCAATTACCTGAATA
>CAIRAO010000400.1 GCA_903876625.1 uncultured Gallionellaceae bacterium
ATCTGCACAGATCGGCAAACTGATACACGTATCCAACGTCTACCGGATTGCGGAAAAGGAACAGATCGCCGACAAATTGTGCTAACTTTCCAAAATGCAGGAAGTATTTCTGTGTAATTCCGGCTGTGAAGCAAATGAAGCCGCTATCAAGATTGCGCGGATGTATGGCAATCAGCGCGGTATCGACACTCCAACGATCATCGTCATGGAAAAGGCTTTTCACGGTCGCACACTGGCAACGCTTTCTGCCACCGGAAATCGCAAAGTACAAGCGGGCTTTGAGCCGCTGGTCAAAGGGTTCGTTCGCGTTCCCTATAATGATCTCGACGCGATACGGCAAGTCGCACGACACACCCCGAACAACGTCGCGGTTCTGGTTGAACCCATCCAGGGGGAAGGTGGAATTCGCATGCCAGACGCAAACTATCTGCATAACCTTCGCAAGATTTGTGATGCGCACGAGTGGTTGCTGATGTTGGACGAAGTGCAATGCGGGCTGGGCAGAACGGGTAAATGGTTCGCGTTTCAACATACTGACATCCTTCCCGACGTAATGACTTTGGCGAAGGGTTTGGGTTCTGGAGTGCCAGTCGGCGCTTGCTTGGCTGCGGGCAAAGCAGCAGGAGTATTCAAACCGGGAAATCATGGTTCTACTTTCGGCGGCAATCCATTGGCGTCAACTGCGGCACTGACCACGCTGAATATCATTGTACAAGATAATTTGCTTGATCATGCAGGCAAATTAGGAGAATGGATCAAACACCAACTCCAAACACGCTTAGGCGGCGTCAAAGGGGTCGTCGCCATTCGCGGACAAGGCTTGATGTTGGGCATTGAACTTGACAAAAACTGCGCGGAAATCGTTGGTAAAACTTTGGACAAAGGTTTGCTCATCAACGTTACTGCAGACAACGTGATACGGCTGTTGCCTTCACTGATCTTCTCACAAACTGAAGCGCAGCAGATGCTTGATATTCTTTGTCCGCTCGTCGTGGAATTTCTGGCCCAGGAGTGAGCATGAGCAGCGTTAAACATTTTCTTCAATTTAAAGACCTGCGTCTCGAAGAACTCGAATACCTGTTTGAACGTACGCGCATCATCAAGAGAAAGTTCAAATCTTACGAAAAATATTGGCCACTGGAAGATCGCACTTTGGTTATGATCTTCGAAAAAGCCAGCACGCGTACACGCCTGTCATTTGAAGCCGGTATGCATCAGCTTGGCGGCTCAGCCATCTACCTCAATACACGTGACTCGCAATTGGGGCGCGGAGAGCCTGTGGAAGACGCCGGACAAGTGATATCGCGCATGAGCGACATCGTGATGATTCGTACTTTTGAACAAAACATCATCGAACGCTTCTCCCGTAATTCGCGTGTACCGGTGATCAACGGACTCACCAACGAATATCACCCTTGCCAAGTACTCGCCGACATCTACACTTACTTTGAACATCGGGGTTCGATCAAAGGCAAAACAGTTGCCTGGATCGGCGACTCCAATAATATGTGCAACACTTGGCTACAGGCTGCGGAAATATTGGATTTCAACGTGCACGTTTCAACGCCTCCCGGTTATGAAGTTGAGCCGGAACGAGCCGGATTATTTGGCGAAGACCATTACGAAGAATTTACCGACCCGATGGAAGCCGCGCGCGGAGCAGATTTGGTCACCACGGACGTGTGGACTTCGATGGGTTTCGAAGCTGAAAACGAGGAACGTATAAAAGACTTTGCCGACTGGCAGGTTGATAGTGACATGATGCGCATTGCCGCAAAAGATGCGCTGTTTATGCATTGTCTGCCCGCGCACCGTGGAGAGGAAGTTTCGGCAGAGGTCATGGATAGTGCGCAATCTGTCGTTTGGGACGAAGCGGAAAATCGCTTGCACGTTCAGAAAGCGCTGATGGAATATCTGTTGCTTGGGAAATTAAGCAATTAAGCAGTTGCGGAGATTTTTGTGAAAGACACTTTGAAGCCAGGTTTACGCTACGAACACAAGTTTTTAGTAACACCCAATAAAACTGTACCCGCTTTATATCCTGAGTCACCTGAATTCAAGGATTTGCCGGAAGTTTTTGCCACCGGTTTCATGGTTGGATTTTTAGAGTGGGCTTGCGTCTTGGCGATCAAACCACATTTGGATAGCTCCAATGAGCTATCTCTTGGTACTCACATCAATGTGAGTCATGAGGCGGCTACCCCGCCCGGGCTTATGGTCACAGCAATTGTCGAACTGCTTGAGGTTGAAGGCCGGAAACTGAAATTTTCGGTTTCAGCACATGACGGAGTGGATCTGATCGCGCAAGGCACACATGAACGCTTTATTGTGGACAAAGCCAAATTTGAAAGCAAGCTAAATAGTAAGCGTGGAAAATTGTAGTAATAGTTGCGAATTTCGGGAGAGTTTTGTTGAAAACAGTTTCACTATTAGTTGGATTCGCGTTACTGGGCGCAACTGCATTGAATAGCTTTGCAGATGATAATGACTCAATGATGCACATGAATCATCATGCAATGCATGAAAGCATAATCGACACTCGAATTTCTCTTAATTTGTCGCCTGAAATGAAACAGCATCAGTTGTCTATTATGCGCTCGCATGTTGAGTCAGTTCAATCCATTGTTGGATTAATATCCATTGGAGATTTTGATCAGGCATCTAAAGTTGCACACGCCAAATTGGGATTGACTCACGAGATGAAACAAATGTGCGGTATGTTTGGCAATGAACAGTTTGAAAAGCTAGGTCTGGCTTTTCACAAAAGCGGTGATGAATTAGGCAATGCGTTACAAACCAAAGATGTTAGCAAGTCCCTGCAAGCTTTACATGACACGATGGGCTATTGCGTCCAATGTCATGCAACTTTCCGTCAATAATTAAACAACAGAGCAAATCATCATGAGCGAAATCAAAAAAGTCGTACTCGCCTATTCCGGCGGTCTGGATACCTCAGTCATCCTCAAATGGCTACAAGACACTTACCAATGCGAGGTAGTGACATTTACTGCCGATTTGGGGCAAGGTGAAGAGCTGGA
>CAIRAO010000401.1 GCA_903876625.1 uncultured Gallionellaceae bacterium
AGTCAAACGCAACTGTTGACCATGACGTTTCGTACGATGCGCCAATGCGTGCTTGCGGATTCATTTTCAGCGAGGCACCATCAGGCACGGGAGTTCCTCCTGGTGTCAGGGCACTTTTGAAGTCAAATTTTTGAGGCACGATATTTTTTGCAACAACACCCAAACGCATTCCATTTTGATAGGATTTTGCAATCCCTATATCGAAGTTAAAAGTAGTGTATTCAGCTAAAAAGTCACTGCTGGTGGCTTCTTGGCACTAATCCAAAGAGTTGAAAAATCAAATTGCAGAGCACAATGAAGTTGCTGAAATTAATAAGCTACCGTTTGTTGAACTGGCTCCATTGCCTGCATCTGCACAATTTCTTAACTTAATCGAATCAGTTTTTAGTGGTATGGCACGCGCAATCATTCACAATAGTGATTACGCTTCTACCAAGGCTGCAATGGATGCCATAGACCGATATTTCAGAGAAAGGAATCAGCATTTTCTTGATAATCCTAAACGTACTGGAAACAAGATTTGGGGAATGGAAAGAACAGGCAGTGAATTTTCTGCAAGCAATAACTGCAAAGACCCAGCTTATATGCATGATTAGAAATAGATCGGCGCCAAGAGGGATTGCTGACTAAATTAAGTGATCTTTAATAGTTTGAGTCGCGGCTCAACTTCAGCTATTAGTTCAAAATCTCGATCATCGTGTAGCAGAGGCGCCCTGTGTTCCAAAGCAATACGCGCCACCAGACAGTCGTGAGGACTGCGTGGAGTGTAGCCCTTTTGACGACACCTCATATAGAGCTCTGCTGCAGCCTCCCATGTTTCAATGGGATGGGCAGGGCTGAGAAAAGGTAGTGTGCGAAAATAGCGTTTTAGCTTTGAAAATCTTTCAGGCGTAGCAGCACCTTGCAGTATTTCCTGATAAATCACTGCCGTTAGTGCTGCCTCACGCTGATCCAGTAGCTCTCGCAAAACGAGAGTTTGAGGTGTTTTAACGTCACGTAGCAGATCTATCCAAACTGAGCTGTCAACCAAGATCACGACGATTGCCCATGCGGGAACGAACGGCACGCACGTCATAGTCTGGCGCGATCATGTCTTGCCCTACCAAGTCGAGAATATCTTTCTGTTTTGCAGATGTCACCAACCTACGCAAAGCCAATTCCACCACTTCACGTTTCGTTTTAACACCGGACAACTTCATCGCATCCGACACCAGTTGGTCATCAAGCACAATATTAGTTCGCATATACACCTCCTGATGTGTATTCTATACTTTTACTAGTCTCAGTATAAGCCCTGCTTCGCAATTTGATTGTTGCATTATTTTCAATAGATGTAATGCTGGGGAGGATCAAATTAGACTTCCCCAGAACGGACGTTGGCGAATGCCTCAAATGGCCGGTAGTTCGCTCTCGCTTTTCTCCACATGGAAGGTCTCTTGCTGAAAGTTGAGCCGACACTTGAAATTTTGATAGTTTTGCTTGCTAGAGTGTCAGCATCTGTTTTATCGTTTTCATCAAGCACTTTATCTCCACTCATAAACTTATTGTTTCCAAAAAAATACCCCGAATCAGGCAAAAAATTTAGTCAGAAAAATATTTGAAAAATACAGTTTGCCATACATTACTTTGACTCCGACATTTTCAATTTGTCCGTCGCATGGTTATTTGTCAGGAGAGCATTTTGAATGCCCGCAATGCACAATAAAACAGCCA
>CAIRAO010000402.1 GCA_903876625.1 uncultured Gallionellaceae bacterium
ATGAGACGCTGCAGCCCCTGTAGCAACGGCTCCGGAAATTATGAATCGAGGGGTACGGTCAAGAGACTGGGTGACAAATACGGTTCCCAGGAAAACATTCCCAAGTGTCCACGTCAAGCCAAAAGTAATCAAAATATTTGCCTGCCTTATGGCCGCAATGTTACCAGCCAGAAACTCATACAGCGGGTGGTAAATAAACCCGAACTGCGTGGCTGATAAGCTGTAATTAAATGGATTGGCCATCCATACGAGATAAAAACCCTCATCTGTAAAATCAAAGCCATATCGGCTGTACCAAAGCATCCATCCAAGCATTAACACTGAACCGGCAGCTGAGACGGACAAGATTATACGTTGCGCAAGACTGGTTGCGTTGATGCTGGTTGTATTGTGGTTATTCGATATGTTTATCACAATGGTTGCTTGGTTTCAGCAGTTTGATTCGTATTTTGACGCAATCAGCATTATGCCCGTTCAATTTTCTCAGTTGGTTTTCCGCTGAGAGAGCGGCGCCCATCGGCAGACTCGTCACCTTTTGCGCAATTTCCACCGACACACGACGCTATCCTTACAACACAGATGCGCATAAGCGCTCGATCACCTGCCATGAACCATCGCCGCCGCATTCTTCAACCGGCACGATTTCGAAATCGGATGTAATACTTTCAAGCACAATTTTGAGACTCCGATATAGCTCATCAAGGCAGTGTTAAGTTAGGTATACGTGAATGACTCACGAAGTTCTCATAGGATCAAAAAAACATGAATGCTTCGTGATATTATGAAGCGCTTGAACTTCTTTGTTTCAATAATTGTCTGCGTTAGTCTACTTGATATTTTACGCAGAATATGTCCGCTGTTGGCAACAAAATATTGCAGAAATATCAGTAAACGTCTGGACTTTATTATAAGGCACAAAATAATATTGCAATGAAATGTCTTGAGCATAATAATAGAGCAGTTATTCTCGCTACAGTAACGCCGCTTACATTTCTTATTCTTTCCATCTTTTTTTTTGATATTCCATTAGCTACTTGGATTGACAGCTATTGGATGGTCCGCTTTCCAGTCATTGGAAAACCAGACATTCCAGATATATTGCTGATTACTGTCGTAATACTAACCATCCTTAGCTGGACGGGATATTTATATTTATCGCGCTTAAATATTTACGACCAGCGAACCTTTGCCTGTCGAGTTATGGGAACAATCCTTCCCATATCGTATGGCGTTAAAATTATTCTAAAATGGGTTTTTGGAAGAACTGATGTTCGCACTTGGTTGGCAGACCCGAGCCTACATGGCTTTCACTGGTTTGCGGGAACAGAAGACGCTCAAAGTTTTCCATCTGGTCACATGCTTGTTTTTGCGCCATTATTTATGGTCATGTGGCAGCTATATCCCAAACATCGTGTGTATTGTGGAATCATATGGTTCAGCCTTGGAGCCGCACTTATTTTGACGGAATATCATTTTCTAAGTGACGTTCTTGCTGGTGCCTATGTTGGAATTTGTCTTTATCAGTATGTAAGGACACTTTTGGATAAAAAGATATACAAAACAACTCCAAGAAATTGATTCTCATGTTTTTATAATATAGTTTCACGTAATTAGCTCGCGAGCCACTTACGATCCACGCTCATCGGGTGTGTATTCTGAAACCCATTGCTGCATTCGCTGACGAACAATTTGATCATGTACAGTATTGGCTACTGAGACCCACTCCTGCATCGTTTTTAATTCAGTTTCGGATACTCCGCGAGCACGCTCAATACGTAATTTTGGATGAGGATTAGGCATTGTGTTCTCATCGTTAGACAAGAGTTCTTAGTA
>CAIRAO010000403.1 GCA_903876625.1 uncultured Gallionellaceae bacterium
GCCAGGGTGACAGTTACGACTGTCATATCTTTGCCGCTTTTCTTGGCCTCAGTGTTTTCTACTCCAGCCAGATTGCCCAGGTGAACACCTGCTCTCGGTAGCTTGAAATCCTCCGCTTCGCCCAGATCGTAGCTCATGGTGGTCATTTTTGTTTCCTCATTTGGTTTTGTCGTGATCGAACTTGGTCGTCTTCCAATCTTTCTCGTTGTGGCAAGTTTCGCACTTGGGACCTAATTTGCCTTTGTGGGCTTTTTCGTCATCTTTCTTATGGCAACCAACGCAAGTCTTGGGCGTGTCTTTAAATTTGTCATCCAGGTGACATTTTTCACACTTCACTTCTTTGTGCTTGCCCAATAATTCAAAGTGAGTTTTGCTATGATCGAAGAAGGTCGCTTTCCAATCTTTTTCACTGTGGCATTTCGCACAGTCAGGGCCTAACTTGCCTTTATGGGCTTTGTCATCATCTTTCTTGTGGCAACTATTGCATTTTGAAGGCGCTTCGCTATATTTTTTTCCTTCTGCGTGGCAGTCCTTGCACTTAACTTTTTCTTTTAAGTGGCCGCCTTTGAGTTCGAAATCAGTTTGCTTATGGTCAAACTTGATCGAATCGAAAATAACGATCTTGGCATCGCGGCCTTTATGATCGGTATGGCATTCCTTACATTCTTTTTTCTCTTGGATACGACCGTGAAAGCCGCGTTTCTCGGTAATGTCTTTACCGACTTGTTTGTGACATTCAGAACACAAACCGGATTGCGCTGCTTTATTAAATTTCTTGTGACACTTTTCGCAGTTTTCCTCTTCTTTGGCATGACTTTTAACGACATCGCCGGGAGAAACCACACTACCGAATGTTTCTTGGGCAAACGGCAAGAGAAGACAAAGAAGCAAAAACAGTCTGAGAGGTTTTGACATTTTTATTATGTAGTCTGAATAATCAGAATTCGAGATACATTCATATTATGCCAGAAACGATCAATCCGACAAAAAGTGGCGACATCGCCCCTTTCTGTCGGATGGGTTACGTTCAAACATTTTGGTTAAAGACCTGCAACCAAGGCTGCAACGGATACAGACAAAGCACTGAGCCAACCCAAATTGCTGATGAATTGCGTATCTTCAGAAGACAACTGCTCATGACGGCCTATTTTTGCATTCAACTTCTCCAAGTCACCTTGAAGCGCCTTTAGTTTGGCCTGTTGACTTTGAATTTCCAATATCTTTTCTTGCTTTTCCACTTCCGGTGACTTTTGATCTGTAGTCATTTGATTCTCCATAGCAGGATAATTACCGCATCTCTGTAATCAATACTGGGCAAATATGTACCCAACCTCAGGCCAAATTGATTTGCTCTGACTTTGCTTTGTAACGCATCAACTGGTGTTTGAATGCTACCCAGCGAATTGTTTGGGGTAAATCCGGTTGAACACCTATTTTTTACTAAGTATTAATACTCAGACTGGATCAACTGCCGAACTCTATTAGTTCACGCAAATTGGTTGCGCCTGTTTTTTCCATGATGTGTGCCCGATGATTCTCTACTGTCCGGGGACTAATATCCAAACGTTCAGCAATTTCCTTATTGGCATGACCCGTAACAATCAGCGACATGATTTCCTTTTCGCGATCAGTGAGCGTAGCCAAACGAAGCGCTTTTGAATTTGAATCCGCAGTTTGTATTTTCAATGCTTCGCACTTGACCAATGCTTGCTTTACGCAAGCCAGCAATTCCGTTCCATCAACCGGTTTCGTTAAAAAGTCACTCGCCCCCGCCTTGAGTACCCTGACGGTTAACGGAATAGAACCTTGACCTGTCAAAAAGATAATTGGCAGGAGCAATCCGCGACGGTTGAGTTCTTCCTGTAACGCTGGCCCATCCATTTCCGGCATGTTGACATCAAGAATGATGCAGCCCGTCGTTTCTTGATTGCACATCGTCAAGAATTCTTCGGCACTTGGAAAGGTGGCCACGTTAAATCCCTCTGTCTTTAGCAGCATGCGGAGGGATTTTCTGACTGCTTCGTCGTCGTCGACAACGTATACATTAGTAATATTGGTCATAGGGCGAAAGGCAAAGTAAGATGAAAAATAGCGCCTTGGCTCTCATGCGGCTCAAGCCAAAGCTGGCCCCCGTTTTCTTCGATCAAGGAACGGCTAATTGCCAGACCCATACCGATTCCATCGCTCTTTGTAGTAAAGAAAGGCTCAAACACACGATTTACATTTTCTTTCTTAATGCCGGGTCCGTTGTCCTGCATGGTCATCTGCACAAAGCCTTCGTTTTTGGCTGTGCGAATGATCATGTCAAGACCGGGTAATCCTACTCCGGCCGTTTTCATCGCTTCAATACCATTATTGAGCAAGTTTATCAGTACCTTTTGAACGTGAGTTCTATTCGCATTGATCAATGGAAGTCCCTCTTCCAATTTAAAAATTGAATTAAACATCAAATTATTCTCTGACTTGATCGTTTCGACAATATTGATAATCTCCTGATTCAGATCAAAAGCTTCGGTAGGTAATTTTTTGCTATTCAAAAAATTGATTATGTCGCGAATAGTCCGACCTGCCCGCAAGGCTTGCTGCTCGCATCCCTCAATAGCTTCAGTGATTTCGTCATAATCAGGATCCTGTGTTTTCATCATCCTGAGAGCGGCTTTACTAAACGAAGCAATAGCAAGCAACGGCTGATTCATTTCGTGGGCGAACGCGGAAGCAGTTTGTGCGGCAACATGCATTTGCTGCAATTGTTCCATTTCATTGCGTCGTTCTTTAATTTCGGTTTCCAGCATTTTAGTGTTGGTAATATCTTCTACGAAAAAAATAGTCCCGCCGATTTTGTCATCTCCATCACGCCATGGAAGTGCATTCCAGCGCAACCAAACTTTCCTGCCATCTATAACAAGTAAGTCCTCTTTCTTTTCAAAGGTGGCTCCTGCGAGTGACTGCTGATGTGCCGTTTTCCATTGGGTCATCACATTTGGAAATATCGCATAATGATTCATGCCAATCAGGTTGACATAACCCAATCCGAATTTTGTAACCCAACGACCGCTTACAGCCAGATAATCCATATTCAGGTCAAACATGGCAATACTGACTGGAGCCTGTTGAATAAAGGTAACTAATTGGGCACGGGATTTTTCGAGAATATTTTCAATGCGTTTACGATCCGTGATGTCGCGGAGAAATACAAAAATCTTGCCTCTACTAGAATTAGTAACACTTGCCTCAAAATCAATAGACGTTCCATTTTTGCGGCGATGGCGTGTTTCAAAACGATCATAACCCATCTCCTGTATCTTCTTAAGCCTGGCTTCTGTTTCCTCTGAGTTTTCCAAAACACTCAGGTCCTGAATTTTCTTATGGATGACCTCTTCGTGAGGGAAACCGGTCATTCGGCAATAGATATCGTTTACTTCAATTATTTGGCCATTAACATTACTCAATACTAAAAAACCGTCCAGTGATGTCTGAATGATTTCATTTTGTTCACGCAGATGTCGAATGTGCTCGCTTTCTCGTAGCGATTCTTCCAGTTGTTTACGCTTGCTGATGCTCGTCTCTAACGCTTCTGCCATCGTATCAAAAGAGTGTGATAATTTGCCAAGTTCATCATTCTCACTTGAATTTATTCGAGCAGTTAAATCATTTTGTGCCAGCTTTCTGGTAACACTTTCTATATTGATCAGCCTGCGCAGAAAGTATTTGTTGCTCCAGTAGTGAACAAAAATAAATGTCAGAAGATATGAGGCTAAAATGATCAATGTCGTAATTTTAAGGTCATGGTAGGCTGAAGTCATAAGAACTTCCAAGGGTGTATCAATGATTACCAAAAAGTTGCCTGAACCTGTGACAATCTTGTGCGAGGCGATAATACTTTTTTCATCCGAAAATCCATATCCTTCAAAGATGCGATCACTGTCTGTCAAGGCCTGTTTATAGAAAGACATATCTTTAAGGTTTTTATCCACCCATTTGGTTATATTTTGCGATCCTGCAATTAGCGTTCCTTTATCATCCACAACCAATAAATGCCCATTGGAAGGAAGATTGGCCATTTCGACTTCTTCCTTTACCCAGGAGAAATCCATAGCCACCAAAATCACTTTTTGCACTCTGCCATAACTATCACGCAATGCTCGTGCCATGACGGCGGTATAAAGTTCGGCATTTTTGTCGTCTGCCTCAGAGATAACGCCCAAATTCGTGAGTCTCGTGGCATTCCTGAAATAGTCTCGACTTGCAACATTATGTGTCTTTAACCAGGGAATTGAATTGCAGATAATTTTTCCATCCGGGTTGGCAACCGCGAACTGTCCAAATTCATTATCCAGGCTGTGCTCACCCAAAACGCCACTCTGGCAGTCTTGCTTATTTAGCCCGGAATAAATTTTGTTTACAACCAGAAAATAAACTTGGCGAGCCTGTGAAATGTGACGATGTTGCTCACTTTCAATCCACTTGGCAGTCCACTGAAACAAAGCCTGTTTGTCCGCCTTGGATTTTTCAAAATTTTGCCAGGCAAAAACAAATGCTAACCCTCCAAGGAAACAAAATATGAAAGTCAGCAGAAGATGGGCTTTCGCACGTAGCGTCATATTTTGTTTCTATGCAAGAATGATTTTGTAATTGGCAAACAATTTATATTCAATCATCCCAATCGGGATAATGATGGTTTTTGACCTTATCCTCAACGATATCTACCTGAGTAACGTTTACCTATTCGAATATGGCCTTTGTGAACCTGCATTTAATATGCGTGAACGGCATAGACGTGATAGAAACCGCTAAACACCATCATGTAGACCAATGGAATATGGAAAATATGCCAGTACGAGAATAGTCTTTCGTAGGTATGGAATTGAGAAGCATCCCGAACTGCTTTCAGATAGGAAGCAATCAGATCTTTACATTCGGTGAATTTAGCATCCATAGTTGCAATTTGTACCTCAGAGGAATTATTAGCACGTGACTGAGCTTGCAATGTTTCGTGTAATTCTTTGACTAGCGAACGAGAAAGTTTACCGGCCTGAATTCCAATCACGACAAATTTCACAAGACCTAGCTTGCCGATCTGTGCATTTTGCTCAGATTTCTCGCGGAATTCAGCTAGTTTTAATTCAATATTCGGGGCAAAATCAAAAGTCGATTTAACGTCTCCGGATTGCTCTAGAAGTGTTTTGATCTCGTTGACTGAGGATACTCGGCCATAAAGTCCATGGTGAATCTTTCTTTAAAAAAAACGACCGAAGGAACCACTCCCTGAAACCAGAAACATACATATCAGCGCCACACCGGCATTGACGGATTTGATTTGAAAAGTGGCATGGAAAAGTATGATCGTAGGCGCCACAATTCCAAGAACCATATGCCACTTGAACCATCCCGGCAACAAACCAAATGAGCGAAACATTTTTACGCGCTTGCGCAAGGGATAAAGCAACAAGGTAAGCAGCATGATGCCCCCTACCAAACCGAGGTTATATCCGATGTCGTCACCGGATTTAAAATACTTCTCCGAAGAAAAAACAACAAAACCGGCAATAAGTAATAAAGTAATTACTACTAAAAACCAGATCCAGGCGCTATCTTTCATTTCTTCCCTGGTTGCTTTGCGTCTGTCGAGCTGAACACCTTCTTGTATTGCTGAACTCATAAAATTTCTCCCAAACTGCCAGTCTTGTTTGCGGTGAATATTAGCCGCTTGTATTTCAATCGAATACTTTAACTCAAGTATTGCAAAAATACCAAATTGCCTCCAAGCAAATGCAAGCTTAAGATCATTAAGAAAAAGTGGAGTTTGTTTACATTGCCTCGTTTCAAATAGCCTCAATTAGAGATAGAATGCAAAAGTTAAATTGCGCGTTTAGCGCAATACTTTTATATTTTATTGTGAACTCTATATAAACTAACTCTCAGGCGTATCCGACATGGAAATTAACGGTCTTGAAATTTACATATTCCCGCTTGCTTTTATTTTGGTCTACTACTTGTACAGTAAAGGCAAAAAGGAAAAAGCTGTTGCCACTCAGTGGCAGGAAAATGTAGAGGCCGGCCTGACTGAACCCGCAACACTTCACCCCTTAATCGATCCGAACAAATGCATGGGTGCCGGTAGTTGCATCCCTGCTTGTCCTGAAGACGCTATTGGTATGATCAAAGGGAAAGCCGTATTTATCGACCCGACGGTTTGTATCGGCCATGGAGCTTGCATGACCTCATGCCCTCATGGTGCGATTACACTTGTGTTTGGAACTTCAAAACGCGGCATGGATATTCCCAAGGTCAATCCAAACTTTGAGACGAATGTTCCGGGTATCTTCATAGCAGGTGAATTGGGCGGAATGGGACTTATTCGCAAGGCCGCAACCCAAGGCGCACAAGCGATGGAGTCCATCAGCAAACTCAAAGGAAGCAACAATACGCTTGATGTCGTGATCGTAGGATCAGGGCCAGCAGGTTTGGGTGCCTCACTGACCGCGATCGAACAAAAAATGCGTTACATCGTTGTCGAACAAGAAGAAGCGCTTGGCGGTGCGATTTTTCAATATCCTCGCAACAAGGTCGCTATGACAGCGCCGATCAAACTTCCGATCGTTGGCGAAGTCAAAATGTTTGAAGTCAGCAAAGAAGAATTGCTGGAGTTTTGGCAGGGCGTTATCAAGAAGAACGGTATTAAAATCAATTACCATGAACGCATGGAAGCCATCACCAAGACTGATAAAGGCTTCATCGTAAAAACCACGAAAAATTCATATGAAACAAAAGCGGTTCTGTTAGCCCTTGGACGCCGGGGTACGCCAAGAAAGTTAGGTGCCCCGGGAGAGGACCTGCCAAAAGTCGTCTACCGCTTAATTGATCCGGAGCAATACCGCAATATGCATGTATTGGTTGTTGGTGGGGGCGATAGCGCGCTTGAAGCAGCCACGACGATAGCAAGAGAACCCGGCACAACGGTTTCAATCTCCTATCGAAGTGATGCCTTCGGACGTGGCAAGGCAAAAAACCGTGAAGCACTAAACGAATTGGAAAGCCAAGGCAAACTTAAAGTCATGCTCAAATCGACTGTAAAGCAAATTACAAAGGATAAAGTCATGGTTGACTATCAGGGGAAGGTAGTTGAATTGCAAAACGATGCGATCATCGTCTGCGCCGGCGGTATCTTGCCTACCCCTTTCTTAAAAGAACTGGGCATTTTGGTCGAAACCAAAAAAGGAACTGAGTAAATCTGAATAATTTGATTCTGCATTGCTAATATGCGCGCCAGCGCCTAGCATGGCGTGCTATGAGCACCTCAAATATACAAAAATGGCTTATTTATTGCCGCCCCGGTTTTGAACGTGACTGTGTTGAAGAAACACAAGCCAAACCAATATTAGCTCTCGACAATAGCGGCTACGTTGTCTTGCAAGGCAAGCCTCACTTAAATTTCAAGCACCTCACTTTTGCCAGGCAATTACTTGATATTCAAGCGGAGGTGGACAACCTTCCTGAACGGGATCGTCTTACTCCTCTGCTGGATTCAATTCCTGAATTTCCAAGTCAGTTTAGTGCCTTGTATCTTGAAGTGCCCGATACGAATGACGGCAAGATGCTCTCGGGTTTTACCCGTCGTTTTCAACCCTTGCTAGAAGAAGAATTGCAAGCCTCGCAACGATTAAACTCTGACATTACCCTACCCCGTTTGCACATTTTCTTTCCAAACAATCAACATGCCCTGATCGCCACCAGCGATCCAGACAACAGTTCTTCATCAATAAATGGCATACATCGCGTCAGTATGGCACATGATGCACCTAGCCGCTCTTACCTCAAACTTGCTGAAGCTTTCGAGGTATTTCTGGACAAATCTGAACAAGCACAGTGGTTGAAACCGGGAATGACCTCAGTTGATCTGGGGGCAGCTCCGGGAGGTTGGACATGGCAACTTGCACAACGCGGATTAAAAGTGACTGCAGTCGACAATGGTCCTCTCAAGGGCGCTGCGGCAACTCATCCTTCCATCAAGCATCTGAGGCAAGATGGCTTTCGTTTCCGTCCTCAACGTCCAGTTGATTGGCTTGTCTGTGACATGGTGGAACAGCCACAGCGAGTCGCCGCATTGATGACAGAATGGTTTTTGGGTGGATTTACACAACGCGCCATCTTCAATCTCAAATTACCGATGAAGAAGCGCGTTGCGGCCTCGAGTGATGCTCTCTGTAGCATACGGAAAGCGCTCGACGCAAAAGGAATCCACTATCGTCTAGAGGCAAAGCAGCTCTACCATGACCGTGAAGAAGTGACGGTCTTACTGGCTCGAAAAACGTTAATGAAGTGAATTGAACTGTTCGGGTTTCTTAAGCAATTTCATGAATATGATCAGCTACTCCGCTATCGCGTAAATTTTGGCGCCTACGGTCAATACCAGAACGAAGTTCTACCAAAACTGACTGTCTGCTAAGCCGACGACATATTCTACGGCGGTCCTCGAGTAAAATATCACGTTTTTTTTGCTGTTCGACAATCGGCACCGAACCTTGATGAACTGAACTCAGTTCGACATAGGGAACGACACGTTCTGGCACTTGAACTGGTCTCACGCCTTGCACAGCAGATAGCGCACGCACTTGGCGAGCGTTTGAGCTCGTCGATACGGGCGGGATACTGGACACATAACGCATGGCATCTCCTTACGACCACACCAAGGTGGCCTCTTAACCAAGTTATCGGCAATAACTGGCTAAAGATTAGCAGATTTACGTTTTATTACCGATATATTCAATCCGAGAAGACGGGTTATTTCCCTTTTAAATACGGGCGAATTTTATTATTCAGGCTTTACATCGGCCGCATGAATATGACTGTCATGCATCACAATTCGAGAGACAAACCAGATTCCTAATAAGTTTGCTCCAATCGCAACATAACCGACGTTCTGATACCCAGCTATCTGCCCGTTGTTTTGCTGGGTGATAATGAATCCAGACAAGGTGGCTGCCAATCCCATCGACAACGACTGAACAGTCGCATTCAAAGACATGAATGTGCCTCGCAGTTTTGGCTGCGCTGCAGATGTGATGATTGCCATTGCAGGAATAAAGCGTCCCGAAATCAATACGAAGAAAAAAGTTGTAAAAATCAACCACAGGCCCAATGACGCACTTTGCAGCTGAGTCACCGCGAACAGAGGGAGCAATGATAGGATGGCTATCACACGATATATTTCCACTTTACCCTTTAAGTCTGCCCAATGCCCAATTAGCCTCGCACTAATCAATGTCGCTGCTCCTCCCGCAAAGTAAACAAAAGGAATATCGTGCTGACTGATAGCCAAATTATTTACCGCGTAAACGGTAAGATAGGGAACCACCGTAAAACCCGCAAAAATAATCAAGGCAGAAAATATAAGTGCACGCAAATGATTGAAATCTCGCATCACTGCAAACACTTCGACAAAAGGATGCAAGCGTTTTTCTGAACTGATGTGATGGCGCAATTCAGGCAAGATGCGTAATGCAATCAGAATGAACAAAATACTTAGCACGACGATAAAGAAAAATGGGGCACGCCATTGAAAATGGTTCGCCAACCATAACGAAAGGGGTACCCCGGCAACAGTGGAGAATGAAAAAGCTGTTGATACGATGCTGCTGGCTCTGGCTCTGCGCGCGAAAGGGATCGTGTCGCCAACAATCGTTTGCACCAGCGCACCCATCACACCTCCAAAAGCGCCAGCAAAGCCCCGCGCGATCATCAGTGTGATATAGCCTAGAGCCAAGCCGCAGGATAATGTTGCCACACCAAACAATCCAAACATAGTGAGCAACAGTCGCTTGCGTTCAAAGCGATCCACAAAAACAGAAGCAAATAATCCTGACAAAGCAGAACTGAAACTATACGAGGCAACCAGCAGCCCGAATTCATGCGTACCGATGCCCAACTCTCGCATCAAAATCGGACCCAGTGGCATCATGATCATGAAATCGAGGACATGACTGAACTGAATGCCTGCCAACGTTAGCAGTAAAGCGCGTTCTGAATATACAGGGGAGTTTCTTTTAGTTTTCACTGCGTGTCTAATTTGTCCAGAAATTTTTGCAACTCAGCTGGTAGAGGCGCATTGATGCTGACTTGCTCACCTGTTAGAGGGTGATTAAACGCAATGCTGTGCGCATGCAGAAACATACGCTTCAATCCGCGCTTTGCCAGTTCTTTATTGCGTGCGAATTCACCATATTTATCATCGCCCGCGATGGGAAATCCCAGATGCGAAAGATGCACTCGTATCTGATGGGTTCGACCGGTTTTGAGTTGTGCTTCAAGTAAAGCAAATTCAGGCCAACTCTTTTGCAACGTAAAGATTGTATGCGAAGCCTGACCATCTTCACGCACCATAACCCTTTTTTCACCTTGCGGTGTGTCAAATTTGTGCAAAGGCAACTTCACATGCTGCCTGGTATTTTTCCACTGCCCAATCACCAAGGTAAAATAGCGCTTGTCGCTATTACCCTCGCGCATGATCTCATGCAAACCGGTCAAGGCAGATCGTTTCTTTGCCACCAGCAAAACACCAGAAGTTTCGCGGTCTAATCTATGCACCAGTTCGAGAAATTTAGCCAGTGGACGTGCGCTGCGCAATTGTTCGATTACACCGAAACTGACTCCGCTGCCACCATGCACCGCTGTACCAGCGGGTTTATTGATTGCAAGCAGCGCCTCATCCTCATAAAGTATGGGAAATTCAGTGGCGGGAACAAATTCGCTTTCTGGCTTTTCAGCTACTCTGATTGGAGGAATGCGCAGTAAATCGCCTAATTGCAGTCTATAGGTCTGATCTATACGTTTCTTGTTGACCCTCACTTCGCCACGCAAAATGCGGTAGACGTGGCTCTTTGGCACCCCTTTCAGGTGACGGAACAGGAAATTGTCAATCCTCTGCCCGGCGCTGTTTTCATCTATTTCCAGCCAACTGACAGATTCTTTGCTTAAATCATTCATTTTGAAATATACTAAGCGCCTCGCGTGTGCGCCTTCGTGAAACGGGATGTTCATTTTCCCCGTCCAACCTAAGGCAGGCAATCAAGCCGCCTACGAAGCAGCCCCGCCCGGTTAACTCGCTCACCGGAGACAAGCAGTGATGGTAATTGATTTGCGCGCTCAAAGCATCAGCAGATAGATTTTTAGTGTGCTGCCTTACAAAAATGGCAACACTCGAATAATTAAAACAGACAAGCTAAACCGAGAACAAAAACTTGAAATATCGTAATTATTACAATTCACTACAAGTTTTAAAGAGCCCTATTCTCTCGCGCTAACTAGCGCGTAGTATTGTCTTGCCCGTGTCAGAGCGCGGGAAAGAAGAAAAATGAAACGCATGTTATTTAATGCGACGCAGCCGGAAGAACTTCGCGTCGCCATTGTTGATGGTCAAAAATTAATTGACCTAGACATTGAAACAGCCGGTAAAGAGCAACGCAAGAGCAACATCTACAAAGCCATTATCACCCGAATTGAGCCCAGCCTCGAAGCTTGTTTTGTTGAATACGGCGGCACCCGTCACGGTTTCCTCCCTTTTAAAGAAGTCTCTTCCCAATACCATCAGTCTGGTTCAGGCGGTCGCCCTTCCATCAAAGAAGCGCTTAAAGAAGGTCAAGAGCTACTAGTACAAGTCGAAAAAGATGAACGTGGCAATAAAGGTGCTGCACTCACCACCTATATCAGCCTAGCCGGTCGCTACATCGTATTGATGCCAAACAATCCTAATGGTGGCGGTGTTTCTCGCCGTATAGAGGGCGAAGACCGTAACGAGTTGCGCGATGTACTGGCACAACTGGAAGTACCGCAGGGCATGAGCATTATCGCCCGCACTGCCGGTATTGGTCGCAATCTTGAGGAACTTCAGTGGGATCTGAATTACCTCAAACAATTGTGGGATGCAATCGAAGGCGCTGCCCAAACTGAAAAAGCGCCATCCCTGATCTATCTGGAAAGCAGTCTGGTGGTTCGAGCTATTCGCGATTACTTTAATCCGGAAATCGGCGAAATTCTGATCGACACCGACGACATATTTGAACAAGCGCGCGCTTTCATGGGTACTGTGATGCCTGACAATGTCAACCGCATCAAACGTTATCATGATGATGTGCCATTGTTCTCGCGCTTTCAGATCGAACACCAGATTGAATCCGCCCATGCGCGTCAAGTTAATTTGCCCTCCGGCGGTGCAATCGTCATTGACCACACTGAAGCCCTCACCGCCATCGACATTAATTCGGCACGTTCAACACGTGGTTCTGATATTGAGACCACTGCACTGAACACCAATGTGGAAGCCGCTGACGAGATCGCTCGCCAAGTGCGTTTACGCGACTTGGGTGGACTGATCGTTATCGACTTCATCGACATGGAATCAAGCAAGAACCAACGCGAAGTTGAGAACCGATTGCGCGATGCACTACGCTACGACCGCGCTCGCGTGCAAACTTCCAAGATTTCCCGCTTCGGTTTGCTTGAGTTGTCGCGCCAGCGTCTGGCACCGAGTCTGGAAGAATCCAGCTATTCGCCGTGTCCACGTTGCAATGGTATTGGCCATATCCGCGGTATTGAATCTTCTGCACTGAATATCCTGCGCATCATTCAGGAAGAAGCGATGAAAGAAAGCAGTGCTGTCATCCACGTACAAGTTCCCGTAGATGTCGCCACTTTCCTGCTGAATGAAAAGCGCTCCGATATTCACCGCATCGAATCGCGATTAAAAGTCAGCATTACGCTGATTCCAAATCCGCATATGGAAACGCCGCATTACAGCGTGAACCGTTTGCGTCAGGATGACATTACAGCCGATCATCTGCAGGCCAGTTACAAACTGGTAGAAAAACCTGAAGAGAACAAAGCTGTCATTCCTGCCACAGCTCAAGAAGTCAAAGCACAGCGTCCTCAAGCCGCCGTTAAAGGAATTACACCGGCACAACCGGCTCCAAAACATGAAGCTAAAAAAGTGGAATCAACTTCATTTTTTGGCAAATTGTTCGGCTGGTTATTTGGCTCAGGCGATAAAAGTAAGCCTGCTGCAACTCCAATCAAAGCACGTCCACAAAATCCGCGCCGCGAACGCGACAACAACCGTGGCGAACGCCCCGATGGTGGTCAGCAAGGTAATCGCCAACGCAATAAACCCCGCCGTGACCGTGAAGATGGTAACTCACAGCGTACTGAAAACAATCATCAGCCCAAAGCTCAACAACAGGAAACTCGCGCCGAACGTCCGCCTCGCCCGCCGCGTCCTGCCAATGTTGAAAAACCAGTTTTAGAAACGACCAAACCTGTTGCCGCCAATGAACAAAACGGTGAAGAAGGTGGCAATCAAGGCAGAAAGCGTGGTCGTCGAGGTGGTCGTCGTGAACGTGAACGCAGAGATCAGCTAGCCGGGACAACTCCACAGACAAATGGAAAAGAAATCGGTCTCAATGGGGTTGCCGAAGAAGAAATTATTTCTCAGGCTACATCAATATCAACTTCAATAAATTCTACTTTACCTACTGAAGTTGTTGTGCCACACCATGTAGAAACCGTTGCAGAGTCTGAACCTGCAATATCTGTTGATACAATTCCACAGGCAGAAGTAATTGAAGCGCCAGCAGCCATAAGTGAGATCGCTGTTGCTTCTGCAGTTATACCCACAGGGTTAATTCATACAGAGCACGTGGTTTCTTTACCGGTTGAAACGGTTGTACAACCAATTCTTAGTATTCCCGAGCCAGCACCTGGCCCTATTCATGTTCCTGAAACCAAGAGCATTGCTGTGTCACTTGATGAGGCAGGTCTTGTATTGATCGAAACCGATCCAAACAAAGCCGCTAGTGTGCCATTGACACCTGAAGTTCGTGAGCACACTCCCCGTCGACGCCAACGTCCGCGCGAGATATACACGGCTGAACAAAATGAGCCACTAGTTATGATCGAAACGCAACACCATCAATAATTATTCTGAAAAAAACCGCACGAATTTTTTCGTGCGGTTTTTATTTTCAAAAAACTATTTTCAGACTAAATTCTTCTCTTTGCAAATATGATTTAGCAATCCCTCTGCAGCATCTTCAACCATATTTACCACCCGTTCAAAACCATCATTTCCACCATAGTAGGGGTCAGGTACCTCGCGTTCGTCATACCGCGTTGCAAAATCTAAAAATAATCCCAGGTGATTGTGTGCGTTGTGCGGTCGCAATCTTTGAAGAATTGAAAGGTTTGCTTCATCCATAGCCAGAACATAATCAAAGCGAGTGAAGTCGTTTAGGTCTACCTTACGTCCCCTCAAACTACTCATATCATAACCGCGCTGCTTTGCGGCATGCTGAGAACGTTTGTCGGGAGCATCACCAATGTGGTAGTCGTGAGTTCCAGCAGAATCAATAATGAAATGGTCTTGAAGACCCGCTTTTTCTACAAAATGGCGAAATACTATTTCTGCAGTGGGTGATCTGCATATGTTTCCCATGCAACAAAACAGTACGCTTACCTTTTCTGTTTTGGTCATTACACTAACAAATTACAATTGAATGCCTTAACTGACACAAGAATTAGTTTAGAAACACCCATTGCCTTCATATTTCCAACTATCAACAATATTTTTCGGGCTGACAACAAAATCAATTTTGCACACAAAGGTCCAGGATTGAACTGGAAACGATCTCATGTGTTCCGGATAGATCCAGGTTCCTCCACCGTTCGCATTACCTATATATCTCGCTGAAGGATAGCCGTAATAACCGCCTCCGCTGACTTCAATTTGAGCCGTATAGTATTCAACAACTTTGCCTGAGTCAGTCAGGTTTGCAGTGCCCGATGGAACACCTTTTCCTTTAATCAGATCATCGTAGGTTTTACCAATAAACGCAGCGTTTCCAGTATTGAATAAATTCTGACGTTCTTTAAGGCTTAAAGTCTGACAACCGGAGAGAAAAAGTATGAGAACCACGCATATTGAAATAATTTTTTTCATCATAACCTCGCATGGAAAGAGTTCATTCAAGCCGTTCTCAGCTTAACAAAGTCTTAGATATAACTAATACTAAAAAGTTCAAATCACAAAGGCGAAATAAATACACTTTCACGCAACTTCTTTAATTGATCGCGTATTTCCGCTGCCTTTTCAAATTCCAGGTTTTTGGCAGCCTGTAACATTTCTTTCTCTATTCGCGTTATTTCTTTCGAAATTTCCTTTTCACTCATTGCCAGATATTTAGCCTGTGTTTGTGCTACCTTGAGTATCTTTCGTTCATCATCCACATCATATTCACTATCGATAATATCTTTGATGCGTTTGACAATAGACAGGGGAGTAATTCCGTGCCGTTCATTATGAGTGACTTGTTTTGCGCGCCGGCGATCAGTTTCGTCAATCGCTCTGCGCATTGAGTCGGTGATTCGGTCCGCATAGAGAATGGCTGTACCATGAAGATGACGTGCTGCACGACCTATGGTCTGGATCAGCGAACGTTCGGAACGCAAGAAACCTTCTTTGTCAGCATCTAAAATTGCGACCAAAGACACTTCCGGAATATCCAAGCCTTCGCGCAATAGATTGATACCAACCAGAACGTCAAACATCCCAAGCCTCAGGTCGCGAATAATTTCAACGCGCTCAACCGTTTCAATATCCGAGTGCAAATAACGCACCTTGATGCCGTGTTCGGAAAAATAATCGGTGAGGTCTTCAGCCATGCGTTTAGTTAGGGTCGTCACCAAAACTCTTTCGCCTTGCTTTACGCGCAGATTAACCTCGCCCATAAGATCATCCACCTGATGTGTCGCAGGACGAACCTCAATAGCAGGGTCAATCAATCCGGTCGGCCGCACCAATTGCTCTACCACTTGCCCAGTATGCTCTGCTTCGTAAGTTGAAGGAGTAGCTGAAACAAAAATACTCTGGCGCATTGATTTCTCAAATTCGTCAAAGCGCAAGGGACGATTATCCAAAGCAGAAGGAAGTCGGAATCCATAGTTCACCAGATTTTCTTTTCGCGCACGGTCACCCTTGTACATACCACCAACCTGCGGAACCATCACATGGCTTTCATCCAGAAACATTAGTGCATTCGGTGGTAGGTAATCCAGTAGCGTCGGAGGTGCTGCTCCATCAGGTCGTCCGGATAAATGACGTGAATAGTTTTCGATACCTTTGCAAAAACCGATCTCGGTCAGCATTTCGATATCATGGCGCGTACGCTGCTCGATGCGCTGCGCTTCCACTAATTTATTTTCTTTTTGGAAAAACGCAATACGCTCGGCAAGTTCTATCTTGATTGTCTCAATAGCACGTAACGTAGTTTCACGCGGAGTAACGTAATGGCTGGATGGATATACAGTGTAGCGCGGCAAACGTGTCTGAATATGTCCGGTGAGTGGATCGAATAAGGCAATTGATTCAACCTCGTCGTCAAACAACGTGACACGCACAGCGTTCTCGCTACTTTCTGCCGGGAAAATGTCGATCACATCGCCTCGTACTCGAAAAGTGCCGCGCTGAAAGTCCAATTCGTTGCGCTCGTACTGCATAGAAATAAGCCGCTTGATAGCATCGCGTTGCGACATCTTTTCATGCTCGCGCAGATGCAAAATCATGCCGTGATAGTCCACCGGATCGCCAATACCGTAAATGGCAGAAACGGTCGCAACAATCACGCAATCCTCGCGTTCCAGCATCGACTTGGTAGCAGACAAACGCATCTGCTCGATCTGCTCGTTAATGCTGGAATCTTTCTCGATATAAACATCGCGCGAAGGAACATACGCTTCAGGCTGATAGTAATCGTAATAGGAAACGAAATATTCCACCGCGTTTTCGGGGAAAAATTCACGCATTTCTGAATATAACTGCGCCGCCAACGTTTTATTCGGCGCCATAATGATCGCAGGTCGCCCAATCCGAGCAATCACGTTGGCCATCGTAAAAGTCTTGCCAGAACCGGTCACACCAAGTAACGTTTGATAGGACAGTCCGTCTTCGATTCCTTCGACCAATTGCGCAATGGCTGTCGGCTGATCGCCGGCCGGTTCGAACGGCAGGTGCAGGCGGTAGGGACTATTGGGAAAAGTTTGGATGTTCATGGTCGATTCACATTGTACTGGTAAACGCTTAAGAAGCGCGCTTCCCGAACTGCGAAACTATTTATACTTGCGGAACTGTCCGACCACGACACCGAAAATTTCCAGGTCATTCTTGGGACGAATCACCGGATAGGCAGGATTGGCGGGGATCAGAATGAACTTTCCTTTTTCGTTACCGAGTTTTTTGAGGGTAAATTCATTGTCAACGATGGCAATCACCATATCACCCACGCTTGCCGGGCCACGTTTTTCGACCACCACCGTATCGCCTGGCATGATGCCTGCATCGATCATGGAATCGCCTTTGACATTGATCAATACCGTGTTGGAAGGACTTTCAACCAGATATTCATCGATCGTCACAGTGTCGTAGCGTGATTCGTCTGCTTGCCTTGCTGCACCGGCTTGAACGCTATCAAATATGGGACGTTCAAAAAAACGTTTACCCGGCTTGAGGCGCTTCTCTGGAGTTGACTCAAGGAAACCTTGTAATTTTAGACGTGCAATCAAGGCCGCCACGGGTGATTTTGATCTTAAGCCTAATAAAGACATAATGGTGGAGTACGGCGGCAACACGTTGTTGTCAGCGTAATAGTCTTGCAGTTTGGCGAGATAAGTTGCGTCGTTGCTCATGGCTCGGTAAGATATAGAACGTTCGTTCGGTTGTCAATATCCCGAACCAATGTAGCAATAAATTAAAATAGCACTGTAAAAAGTAGACCAAGCAAAGTTAAAAACGAATCTAAAACATGGCAAAAAATAAATACGACGAATCAAGTTTCAAAGTGCTGCGCGGTCTGGAACCGGTACGACAACGACCGGGGATGTATACCAATCTCGAATCACCCAATCACCTTATCGCTGAAGTGGTGGATAACGCCTGTGATGAGGCGCTAGCGAACTACGCCAAAAATATCAACGTGATCGCACATGTCGATGGTTCAGTTTCAGTACTGGATGACGGACGAGGCATTCCGGTGGGCATTCATTCTGAAGAAGGTGTTTCGGTGGTTGAAGTAGCCTTCACAGTACTGCACTCCGGCGGTAAGTTCGATAAAGAATCGGGTGGAGCTTATAAATTCGCAGGCGGTCTGCATGGTGTTGGCGTAGCTGTAACCAACGCGCTTTCCAACAAGGTCGAAGTGACAGTGTACCGAGATGGAGGAGAACACTTCATCCGCTTTATAAAAGGTGTTGCCGAGACTCCTGTGGCACGCATCGGTGATTGCCCGAAGAAACAAACCGGCACGATGGTGCGTGCCTGGCCTGATCCAAAATATTTTGACGTCCCCAACATAATACTACCGCAACTGGAACGTTCTTTGCGCTCAAAAGCAGTCTTGTTACCCGGTGTTAACGTTTCTTTATTTACCGAAAAAACCGGCGAAACGCGTGTCTGGACATATCCAGACGGTTTACGCGGTTATTTAAACGAAGCAATGGCAGATATTGAAATGGCTGTGCCGATCTTCGCCATGGAAAAATTTGTTCCTCAAGGGAGCGATAGTGGGTATGCCGAAGGCGAAGGCGCTGAGTGGGCTATCGTGTGGTCAGCCGAAGGCGCTGTCGTGCGCGAATCTTATGTCAATCTGATTCCGACCTGGTCTGGGGGCACCCATGATTCCGGTCTGCGCGATGGCGTGTTTAATGCGGTAAAAAACTTTTCCGAATTGCACGGACTTTTACCCAAAGGAGTTAAGCTGGTTCCAGAAGATGTGTTTTCACGTGCCAGTTTCGTGTTATCCGCTAAAGTACTCGATCCGCAATTTCAAGGCCAGACAAAGGACAAACTCGTTTCTCGTGATGCGCTACGCCTGGTCTCGTTGATGGTGAAAGACCCGCTTGATTTATGGCTGAATGAACATATCGAATACGGCAAACGAATTACCGAACTTGCGATCCAGCAAGCCCAAAGTCGTTTGCGATCGGCGCAAAAAGTAGAAAAGAAAAAAGGTTCTTCGGTCGCAGTGTTACCGGGAAAATTAACAGATTGCAGTTCCAGTGATCCAACACGTACCGAACTATTTCTGGTTGAGGGCGACTCTGCCGGAGGTTCAGCTAAACAAGGCCGCAATAAAGAATTCCAAGCTGTGCTTCCCTTACGCGGCAAAGTACTCAACACTTTTGAAGTCGACAAAGATCGTCTGTTTGCCAATAACGAAATCCACGATATCTCGGTCGCCATTGGCGTAGACCCGCACGGACCGAATGAACCGGTGGATTTGTCTGGGATGCGTTACAACGGCATCTATATCATGGCGGATGCCGACGTGGACGGCGCGCACATCTCAACCCTGTTGCTGACTTTGTTCTTCCGACATTTCTACCAAGTCGTACTGGCTGGAAAAATATATCTGGCGCAGCCGCCATTGTTTCGTATTGACGTACCGGCACATGGCAAGAAACCCATACGCAAGCTCTACGCGCTCAATGAAGGCGAGTTGTTAGGTATTGAAGATAGATTACGTCAGGAAAAAGTTCGCGATGGCAGTTGGTCGATCTCGCGCTTCAAAGGCTTGGGCGAAATGAACGCCGAACAGCTTTGGGATACCACGCTTAATCCGGATACACGGCGCGCTTTGCGAGTTAACGCCGGTGCAATATCGTTCAATGAAAATATGGAAATGTTCAATATGCTGATGGGTAAGCACGAAGCCTCAACACGTCGAGCGTGGCTGGAGTATCACGGTAATGAGGTTGAGGGGGATATTTGATGAGTACTGAGAACAAAGATCAACAGCCGACATTATTCCCCGAAGAAGAGACTCAACTCGTCGAGGACGAAACAATAGAACAGGCACCAACCAACGGTGGAGGCACGGGTGGAGCTAAACAATTCTACCCTTTAACCGCTTTGCCAGATGGTGATGAAGTGCCAATTGCGCTTTATGCCGAACGCGCCTATTTGGAATATGCCATCTCTGTTGTCAAAGGCCGTGCTCTTCCGGATGTGTGCGACGGACAAAAACCAGTTCAACGTCGCATCCTTTACGCCATGCGTCAGATGGGGTTGAGCCACAGTAACAAGCACGTCAAATCGGCACGCGTGGTTGGTGATGTACTGGGTAAATATCATCCGCATGGCGACTCTTCCGCATATGAAGCGATGGTGCGTCTGGCGCAGGATTTTTCGATGCGTTACCCATTGGTAGATGGCCAAGGGAATTTCGGTACGCGCGATGGCGACAATGCTGCAGCAATGCGCTACACCGAAACTCGACTCACTCCACTGGCCGATCTGCTGTTGTCCGAACTGGATATGGGCACAGTGAACTTCGTTCCCAACTACGACGGCGCATTTCAAGAACCAGCCATGCTTCCCGCTCGGTTGCCGATGGTGTTGCTCAACGGCGCATCCGGTATTGCAGTTGGAATGGCGACGGAAATCCCGTCACACAATTTGCGTGAAGTTGCCAGTGCCGCAGTGAAGTTAGTGCGTGATCCAAAAATCACTGATGGAGCCCTGCTCGCCTGCATTAATGGCCCGGATTTCCCTGCAGGGGGTCAGATCATTTCCTCACCGCGCGAGTTACGTGAAAGCTATTTGAGTGGGCGCGGCTCGATCAAGATGCGCGCACGCTGGACGGTGGAAGAGTTAGCACGCGGACAGTGGCAAATCGTGATTTACGAACTGCCGCACGGGGTCTCAACCAAGAAAGTATTGGAAGAAATCGATGAGCTGAGCAACCCGAAGGTTAGAGCGAATAAAAAAAGTTTGTCGCCTGAACAGGTTCAGAACAAACAATTATTGTTGTCGGTATTAGATGCGGTTGCGGATGAATCAGATAAGTCACAAGCTGTAAGACTGGTGTTTCAACCTAAGTCGTCGCGCCAAACACAAGATGAATTGATGAATGTCCTGCTTGCCCATACAAGCCTTGAATCATCCACACCGCTTAACTTGACCATGATTGGTGCAGATGGTAGACCCCAGCAAAAATCGTTGATCCAGATCATTCGTGAATGGGTGGACTTTCGTCTAGCTACCGTGCGTCGTCGCAGCCAACACAGGTTAGGTCAAGTCAACGACCGCCTGCATATCCTCGCCGGACGCATGATCGTATTTTTGAATATCGATGAAGTCATCAGGATCATTCGTGAATCAGACGAACCCAAAGTTGCCTTGATTGCGCGCTTTGAACTATCCGATCGTCAGGCTGAAGATATTCTGGAAATTCGCTTACGCCAATTGGCTCGACTTGAAGGCATACGTATCGAGAAGGAAATCAAGCAGCTCGAAAAAGAACGCAAAGAACTCACACGCTTATTATCAAAAGACGCTGCCTTGCGTGAACTAGTCGCGGGCGAAATCGATGCGGACGCAATCACTTATGGCGATAAACGCCGAACTTTGATCGAAGAATCACAACGCGCCGTGCCTGTGATCGCTGTAGTCGATGAACCTGTCACCGTACTCATTTCAAAAAAATATTGGGGACGAACACGGCAAGGACACGAGCTCGATTTGTCTGCCACCACGTTTAAAGATGGCGATGGCTTGCTGGAAAAGTTCGAATGTCGAACCACTGATCACTGCATTGTAATCTGTGATAACGGACGCGTGTGCAGTATCCCCGTCAGCCAGCTTCCATCCGGACGAGGTGACGGAGTGCCCCTTGCTACGCTGATTGAGCTTGCCAGCGGAGCAAAGATTTCACATGTGCTCTGCGGAAAAGTTGAGCAACCCATCCTGATAGCCACTGCTGCAGGTTATGGCTTCACTGCCACTATAGGTGATATGGTGGGACGCAATAAAGCGGGTAAACAATTCATAAGTGTTGATGCAGAAGCCATCCTCCCGCCGGTTCCATTTACACCAACTGTGAATTCTCTAGTGGCCGCAGCATCCAGTGGGGGGAGATTATTATTATTCTTGCTCGCCGAAATGAAACACCTTCAAGGTGGAGGTAAAGGAGTCATTATCATGGGGTTGGCGGAGGGTGAAGAGTTAGTTGTCGCTTCAATAATTAATCAAGCTAAAGTTGAAGTCAGCGGATCAACCGGTACACGTGAACACACTGTGAGATTATCCGGCGATACGCTGCAAAGTTATTTTGGAAAACGTGCTCGCGGAGGTAAAAACCTGCCTAGTAAATTTAAACCAAGGCAAATTGGTTAATTTTGGAAAACACGGTTTTTCCAATCTGCTAAGCGAAGCCGCTAAACGTATTTTGATTAGGCCTTTAAAAATAACTTTCTGAACTTTTCGACCTTGGGCACGATCACAAATTGGCAATATCCCTGCCCGGGATGTTGTGAGAAATAATGTTGGTGATAGGTTTCGGCAGGATAAAAAACTGGCACGGGCAGTATTTCAGTCACTAGGGGTGCCGACCAAATTTGCTCCCGGGTTAAATCCTGGATCATTGTTTCTGCATCTTTGTGCTGGTCTTCATTGTGGTAAAAAATCGCAGAGCGATATTGGCTACCCACATCGTTGCCTTGACGATTTAATGTTGTCGGATCGTGGATGGTAAAAAATACTTTGAGCAACTCTTTAAAAGATACAGTCTTAGAATTAAAACTGATCTGCACCACTTCCGCGTGTCCGGTCTGCCCGGTGCATACTTCTTCGTAGCTTGGATCAACTACTTGTCCGCCGGCGTAGCCAGAGACAACACGTGTTACACCCGGCATTTGTTCAAACACTGCCTCCAAACACCAGAAACAACCACCTGCCAAAGTCGTCATTCGTTCCTCTGTCATTACTTTCTCCAATTTTTGTATAAACATCATACCTGCCATTCGGAGCCCGAAATAACATTTATATCCGCTTCATCGAGCATCGCACGAACGCGGCCAAATGAACTACCCGCAAGCAACATGTCGCCACGTTTTAATGTACCTGACTGCAC
>CAIRAO010000404.1 GCA_903876625.1 uncultured Gallionellaceae bacterium
AATAGTGAAAGTAGCGAAACAACCATTAGTGTTGCACGAACTTGCATATACAGTTGAGTTTTTAAATGATACGGATAAATCGGGCAACCACGATACCTTAGAGAGTTGGGGTCGGCTTGAAGTGCTGATTAACTTGTGATTTTCAGGACTCTCAACGGCTATATATGAATTACAGCATGTGGTAATGAGGGGTATTTAGTAATCTCAAATTTATTGCCACAAATCGGAACATCTCTGGTATTTTCAAAAAATGGCTATTGCGTTTTGTGGCCGTGTATTACAGCAAAAGGGAATCATGAATAATTTTCAGAAATTAACTCAACCGATCATCGCTGATGAACAAGCACTGAATGAATTTGCCAATGAACTGGTAGATCGTGTTGATGATATTGAACGTGATATCGCCCAATTGAGCAAAGGTCCTGAAAGTCGGGCTTTAATTGACAACATTTTCCGCGCATTGCACAACATCAAGGGGGATGCGGCAATTTGCCGTGTTCACCTTGCTGAACTCATTGCTCATCCACTCGAGTCTATTTTGACAAGAGTGCGTTCGGGAGAGGTGCACTATTCAAAAACTTTAGCAGAAGTCGTTTTGCTGTCACTTGTTCGTATGGAGGCATCAGTAAAAGCAATGGTGGCTCGAAAACCGATATCTCAACTCAATTTACCCCAGCTGGTAGAGCTTCTGGAGAAGATGAGTAAGGCTGGCAAGGCTGATATGGAATCAAACGCTGTGCAACTACTCAAAACCATGTCAGGAATTCAACCGCAAAATAATCCGCAACCATCGGCTAACACTTCAGCTATCCAGAGTTCAGGTAACAGAAGCCCAAATTCGAATCCGACAAATTTAGATTTGACCTCGGAAGAAATTGATCAAGTTTTTAAAAATATAGATATTCCAACCTGTCCTGCAATTGTAAGTATGGCGATGGCAGAAGCACAACGAGATGAACCTGACATTCGGAAGTTGGTTACTGCAATAGAGAAGGATGTGGGCATCACTGCGCTTATCATCAAGCTGGCAAATTCACCGCTATTCCGCACCAATCACCCGATAAGCCGTGTCTCTGATGCGCTGGCAAGACTGGGAATCAGGAATGTAGTATGTGTTATAGCTGCTGCCGCACTGCGCAGCAGTATGAGTGGAGTCGATGCAAAGTGGCTGGAAAAGTTTTGGAGCCATGCTTCGCTGGTCGCCACGGCAGCAGGAATGATCGCCAGAAAACAATATGGAATTGCACCTGATGCCGCCTACACATTTGCACTTTTCCATGATTCCGCCATTCCACTATTATGCAAAAGATATAATAACTACATCGATGTCATGAATATGGCGATGAGGGATAATATGCCGTTGATTGATGCTGAAAATAAATTTTTTCCGTGCACTCATGCCATAGCAGGCTCGCTGCTCGTTCGAAACTGGGGATTGCCCACTATAATTGGTCAATCCATAAGATTTCATCATGAGAAGGATGTTTATCATTTGCCCGAAACAAGCCTTCCCGGATCCGCGGTCTCATTAATCGCGGTAACCCAGCTTGCAGAACGCCTCCTTGCTCACCCGAATGAAAATATAAATTTTGAAGTGAGCGATATGCATTATCAGCAAGCTTTGTCTCATCTGGGAATATCCGAGGCGGAACTGGATGAAATTCGTGAACTACTTGTCGACCAGGAATCAATTGTGTGATTATTTGTAGTAGAGACGACTTTAAAAATCTCGAACGTTGATTTATTCAGTTTAATTAGAATGAATCGCCGCATTATTTTTTAAATTCTACTGCTTCACAGACGTCATGCCCATCTGCCGGAGTCTCTTTACCGAATAACATTTCAAGCGGCACCCAAATGACCGATGTGGCGAGCTGTCCTAAAGTTTGCAGAATATCTGCAGGACTTACTCCAACATGGAAATCATTGAACTTCCCTCCTAGTTCGATGGGAATAGCGAAGCTCATAAACTGTGGAGTTTTGGAGCGGGGTTGAACTTTGAAATTAATATTTTCGTCGGAGAAATCGACGCTTCCTTTGCCGTTTACTCGCATACGGCTAGTGTCGATAAGAATTATTTTGTCTGACAACTTTCCATCGTTTAATTCAAAGCGTCCAATCGCACAGTTCACTTTGGATTGATTGGAAGAATCAACAGCCGGCAAGAGTGCCATCAGCACGTTGACGGCCCACATGTCGAGCAATCCCGATTTCATGTTTTCCGGCCAGATTGCAAAATCAATGTGGCCATTACCATAGCGCAAAATCTCAGACAAATACTGTGCTCTGGCATTGATATCAACATCGAGACTAAATATACCGCGCATTTCACTATTTTTATCGACGCGTCGTGCCAGAATGCCGTAATCAAACCTTTTAACTTTAGTGCTGAAGTTGATCGCGACATCTTTTTCTCCGGGAGAGTATCCCATTTGCAGCAAGGCAGAACCCCCGGGTGTATTAATAGTGATCGGTCCGATATCTGCACGACCATTTTCCAGTTTGGCATTCAGTTTTCCATCTCCAAGTTTGTCTTGCCCAGAGATGACCTGGTCAACGTTTACATTCAAATAAGCATTCTGCCGGCTAAGCGCTTCCCGACTTAACATTTGCTGAATTTTTTTACTTGCCGCTTTGGGTTCTTGTTTCACGCCTTCATTCTCTGTTGGTTTCTTTGCGGTGTCAGATTTGGTCTTTTCCGGTGACCAGTTACCCAGTCTAAAATCGTCAAGCTGGATTGTGGGCGCTTCAAGTGCAACATCAATTCTGGGAGGTATTGCTTTAGTATCAAACTTGCCTTTTCCGGTAAGTTTACTTTTCCCAATTTGAAATAATAACGATGAAACCTCATATCCGTTTGGAGTGATGTGGAGCTTCCCCGAAGTTACCCAGGGTCCCCAAGGTGGTAGTGAGGTATGCATGAGCAAATCGAGGTTGTCCAGGCGGCTTCCGTTCATGTCGAGCGCAAGTTCAATTTCTTTGTTCGTAAGGGGGCGCTCAACATTTCCTGATAAGTTAATGCTGACACCAGAGGTACTTGCGTTAAATTGAAACGGGATCGCCAATTTCGGATTGATCAGATCTGTAGCCTTGTCAGTTTGAATGCCGATAGTCACAGGAACATCGTCGAGTGATCCGCTCAGATTAAGTTGTACCGGAATACCTGCAGCAGATTTGAGTTCGCCACTGTTGAGTGCAATGCGCATTTTGCCGCCTGTGTTGGCATCATTTAGCGTGAGGTGTCCTCCCCGGAAATCAATTCCCATTTCAGATTGGGCGAGTATTTGCCCCAAGCGGCTGGAATGTAAATCCAGTTGCAAATTCAGGTGATCGACACCGGCATCGATATTGTGAGCAATTTCCAGCTTATTCAGAATGCTGCCAATATCCAGGGTGTCAGCTGATAATTTCAATGCAAAATGAGGTTGCTGAGTGCGCAGATCGAGAAGTATCGATCCGCTAAAATTGTTCTCGGCGATGTTTGCGCTAAAGGGTGACTCGCTCATCATCCCGTCACGTATGTGGCCGTCGAAATTTACATCACGCAAGGCCAAGGGAGATTTGCTCGAGATGCGCTTGAGGCGGACGACGATATCCGCATCAGCCAGGCTGATGCCTTGTGGCAGAATGGGAATGTCGATCATGTTCGCGGCTGCACTGCTTGCTGCGGGGGCTTTTTCTTTTGACTCCGGCAACAGAGATTCGATTTCATCCACGTCAATAAGGTTGCTCGTCAATTGAAATTGGAGAAGCTGTTTGTGATTGTTTAAAGTGCGCAACAAATCTGTCGATATTTCGCTATGCCCAATTTGCATTACGAAATTGGCCAAGTGCCAACTGTCTTTTCCGGTATGAAAATTACCATGAAAACTGATAGCCGCATCTGCGCCGGATTTCAGGCCGAGCCAATTTGCGATTTCATTTGAATGAGGAGCCGTCAATTCAAAATTGACTTCCGAGCCGGAACTTTCAGTGGGTGGCTGCAGCATGGCGTGAATGAGTGCACGCGCACTGCCAGCATGTAATTCAAAGTCGATTGGAGCGTGTGCTTCCTGCATGATTGCAGTCAATGAATCTCCGTGCAGCGTTGCGCTGAATGGCGTGTCGAGGAGCGAGCCATGAGTTGCTCCCTGCAAAGCTTTTCCAGTTGGAAGGGATATCACCAGATCATCCAGTGTGAATCGTACCGGGCGAGCACCTTCACTATTACCGTAGGAAAGTTCGCCTTGTTTAACATTTAAGCGCAGATCAAGGCTGCGCATAAGATCTGCTCCGTTATTGCCTTTAGCGGCAATACGCAAGTCAAATTGGCTCAATTTTCCTTTTACATCAGGCATGCCGAGCAGCAAGCCCGCAAGGTTGCCAAGATTGGAATCATGTGTGGCGAGCGCAAGATTAAAACGGGCAGGCGAGGCGCTTGCTTTGACTTCAGCTTTGCCGGACAAAGTCACGCCAGCTACAGTCACTTGCATCGGTACGGTAAGGTGACCCTGTTCGAGCTTCAACTGTAACGATGCATCATGTACCTCACCGGGCAGGCTTAACCATTGCCCGATGTGTAATTTCAGGTCAGCATCGGCGTTATTCAGTGCGTTCAGATCGAATGTGGCCTTGGCTATTTCCTGGTAAACCTGAGCAAAACTTTGTGGCGGAGCTTCTTCCTGGGTGACCGGCTTGTCTCTCATGAAAGGACGCAAGTCCAACACGGGCAAGGTGAGTTCCCCCTGAATTTTTGGGTGATCCTCATTATGGTCAACCTTGAGTGCGCCTTTGAGAACAGTCTTGCCCATCGAGCCGCTCAAATTATCCAGTGAGATATTCTGCGGTGAATATTTGATGTCACCCGAGATGAGGATATCGCCAACTGCAGGTAGTTTGGTTTGGAGCAAGCGTTCAAACTCATTCAAATCTTTAGAGTCAAGATCAAATTTCAGTTCGCCGCTATTCGCCGAAACGTTACCTTTCAGCGACAAATGAGAACTGATAAATCCGAGCGAGAGATCGTATGGCCAAGGTTTTTCGAGACGCACAAGATCGGCCAAATTTCCGCCGGTAAGCTCAAGTTTATAGGGATAAGATTTCTCGATCTTGCCGTTTAAAGTCATCTTGAGAGGATGACCGGAAGGGAATTGTGCTTCAAGTGACTGTAATTCAAAAAAATGGCTTTTCGCATTGGCACCGATGAAATCTATATTCAGCTTTTCCAATGAGATGCGTTCAATATCCAGATGTGAAAGCAGGTTGCCCAATTCAAGGTTGTCTTGTTTTGGTGTGGTAGTTGATACTGTTGCATCTATTTTTTTTTCTGAATGGAATGTCCAGTTGTTGCTGCCACTTTTATTTATTTGCAAATGAATGGATACCCCACTTCCGGAAAGTTCATCGACTTGAAAGCGTAAAAGTAAGAGTGGCCAAAGATCAAGTTCGAGGCGAGCCTCTCCCAGGCTGGCAAATTCGCTACCGGCAAACCCGGTTGCATTTGCTATATGTAATCCGCCCAGGTGAAGTTTGGGATGTGCGGAAATTTCAAGCTGAAGAGAACCATCAAGGCGCACCTCGCGTCCAAGATTTTCCGAGAGTTTTTCGGCGACATTATTTCTTTGACCGGATACATCAAAAGAAACTCCAACGAAGGCAATGTAACTTAACCCTACAACTATCAAGGTGACAAAAATACCCAGCAAGCGCAATGTCTTGATAATTGCAGGATGGAAATTGGTTGTACTTAAATCAGGCAGCATTGTAAATATAGTGACCAGTATCTTTAGGGAGTGTGCGTAGACTGTGACTATATCGTGTCAATCGACGCAGGCAATTGGCAATAGTATAACCATCATTTTTGTGGCGTGAAAATTGCTGTAACGTTCACATGGTTCAAAATACGTTATGTCGAAGGTATTCATTGCATCATGCCTATAATTATTTATACAGGTCATATTCTACGGATACTGAAACATTGCAACTGTTACTAAGTTAAAATAACGCGCATTGGTTTTTACAGGGGGCATCAACGAGATGGGTAACGAGACAACGGGCGGAAGTGACCGCCGAAATTTTCTGATCAAGATGACATCCGTGATCGGGGGGGCAGGAGTAGCGGCAACGTGTGTACCCTTTGTGGCAAGCATGAATCCGAGTTCGGATGTGCTGGCGAAAGCGGAGACCGAAGTCGACCTGACCGATATACCGGTGGGAGGAGTAAGAACGATAGCCTGGCAAGGAAAACCCGTGTTTATCGTGCACCGCACACCCGAACAAATCCAGTCTGTCAGTACAACAGCCAACGCGCTTGATCCTGTACCTGATTCGCAACGAGTTCAACATCCCGAATGGCTGGTGGTGGTCGGTGTATGCACGCATATGGGATGTGTTCCAAACAAAGAAGGGCTGGGCTGGACGTGCCACTGCCATGGAAGCCAATACGACGATAGCGGAAGAGTCGTACGTGGTCCCGCGCCCAAGAATCTCGACGTTCCTCCGTATTTTTTTGTGTCGGAAAATAAAATAATTATTGGCAAAGTTGCCTAGGAGACGAACATGCCCGGACGTATTATTGAATGGATAGATCAGCGTTTCCCGCTTACCAGCTTTGTTAAACATGAGTTGACAGGGTATCCCACCCCGCGCAATTTGAGTTATTGGTGGAACTTCGGGTTTCTTGCCGGATTTGTGCTGGTGCTGCAAGTCGCCACCGGAATATTTCTGGCGATGCATTACAAAGCCGATGTCGCGCTTTCCTTTGATTCGATCCAGCACATCATGCGAGATGTGAATTACGGGTGGTTGTTGCGCTACATGCATGCCGTGGGTGCATCGGCGTTTTTCTTTGTGATCTTTGTTCACATGGCGCGAACTTTGTACTACGGGTCTTATCGTGCGCCACGTGAACTGATGTGGTGGACTGGGCAGGGTTTATTGCTATTACTCATGGCCACAGCCTTCATGGGGTATTTATTGCCGTGGGGACAGATGTCGTTCTGGGGTGCAACGGTCATTACCAACCTGTTCCGTGCGACTCCCTTCTTTGGTGACCAGATAGTGGTTTGGTTGCGCGGTGATTTTACCGTTGGCGATGCCACACTGACGAGGTTCTTCTCTCTGCATTATCTGATGCCCTTCGTTATTTTCGGTGCCGTGATGATTCATATGGTTGCGTTGCATACGGTTAAGAGCAGCAACCCCAGCGGCCTCAATTTGGCTGCGAAAGACAATATTCCGTTTCATCCCTACTTCACCGCCAAAGATTTGTATGGTTTGGGAATATTTTTGATTATCTACAGCATATTCGTATTTTTTATCCCGAACAGTTTGATGGAGCCAGCCAATAACATACCGGCCAACCCGATGCAGACCCCGAACCATATCGTGCCAGAATGGTATTTCCTGCCGTTCTACGCGATCTTGCGTTCCGTGCCCAATCTGGTGGGCGGCGTATTGGCGATGGGCTTGTCGGTGATGATCTTTGCCTTCATGCCGTTTCTGGATCGTTCTCGAATTCCGGGCGGGGCACGCTATCGGCCGCTTTACAAGTTGCGGTTTTACCTGTTTGTGTTGGATATGTTCATTCTGGGGTACGTGGGTTACGTACCGCCAACGAACCAGACAATACTGATAGGACAGATTGCCACAGTGATCTACTTCGCTTCATTCTTCCTCATTCCTTTCATTTCGCAGAAGGAAGAAGTCTGGTTGATGAAACGCGGCTTGCCTCCAGAGGTGATTGAGCTGATTGAGAAAGAAGAGCGTGACAAGGAAGAGCGTAAACAAAAACGTCTCCGTCGCCAGGGAGACACTGCATGAGCACATTTTTAAAGATTTTTTTACTGAGTTGCATCAGTTTGTCAGTTTGGGCAAACGAAGAAGTACTGAATAAAGTGAGTCTGGAAAATGATCTGAAATCCATTGAACGTGGCGCAGATACGCTGATGGGAGCCTGTCACTCTTGCCACACTTTGAAATACGTTCACTACCGTGATCTGTTGAATTTTGGCATGGACAAACAAAAGGTAGAAGCCTGGCGCGGAGATCAGTCCCTGGATTCTGCACTGAATGCACAGATGTCCGAAACCGATGCGATTAACATGTTCGGCAAGGCACCACCCGATTTAAGTCTGATGGTGAAAGCACGCGAAGGTGGCCCCAATTATGTGTATTCCTATCTTCTGGGTTATTACCAAAAACCGGACGGCTCGACAGGGAACCATTTTTATCCCGAGACGAAAATGCCGGACATATTGAATTCCGGAGGTGCTACCGAGGGAGCGCAGCATGCAGAAGTGCAAGCCCAGGCGCGTGATATCGTTTCATTTTTAACCTGGGTGTCTGATCCACACGAAGCCGAACGTCTACGGTTGGGATATTTTGTTATTTCCTATTTGATCGTGCTGACGACGTTGCTGTATTTCGTCAAAAAACAAATTTGGTCAAAACTAAACTGAACAATACACGGAGAGAGATATGATACACAAAATGTGGTGTTACCTTGCTGTAATTGGCGCAATATCATTTTCGACTGTGGCGATAGCAGATCCGGCATCTAAGGAAATAAGTTATAAAAAAGACGTAAAGCCTATCCTTCATGACTATTGTCTGAATTGCCATGAACCCGGCGGTAAAGGTTTTGAGAAAAGCAAATTGGATATGACTACCTATCAAAGCCTGATGAAGGGAACTAAATTTGGCTCAGTGATCAAACCGGGTGACAGTTTCACAAGTATCTTCATTCAGGTGATCGAAGGACGAGTGCACTCTTCCATCAGGATGCCTTATGGTATGAACGGGGGCCTCGCCAAGGAAAATATCAGCATATTAAAAAAATGGGTCGAACAGGGCGCTAAAGAAAACTGATTTGCCTCTTACTTTATTTTGACTTGGCCAATATTCATAAAGGCCGAGAAATTAGTTCTTCTTCAGTGTTTGGCATAACCGTCTTTTCAATTTTAAGTACAAGACAGCTACACTTCTAGCCATGAAAATAAAACTACACATGTCTGGCCGCTTGCATCTTGCTTTTGCTGCGCTTTCCGAATTTCTTGCACGCAAATGGAAACGAAAATTCTATTTGTATCTGGCAGCTCTGTTCACAATTTTTACCTTGCTTGATACGACATTTTTGCATATAACCAGCGAGATACGCACTGTCACTTTTGATCCGCTTGTGCGCTACCGCATTTTCCCGCCTAAACCCGACCCGGACATTGTGATTGTTGATATCAACGAGGAAAGTTTATCGGCGATGTCCAAGGAATATGGCCGGTGGCCGTGGCCTCGTCGTGTGTTGGGTGATTTCGTCGAACAATTGGAAAAACAACACCCGAAAGCCGTTGTGTTCGACATCATGTTCAGCGATCCGGATGTATTTAATCCAAAGAGCGATGCCGATTTCAATGCGAGCATCGCCAAGACTGACAATACATTTTTTCCGATGCTGATCGTCGGTTCATCCGACGAGACTTTGCGCCAGGTCAAGATTTCGCAAATTCCTGGAGTGAGTCCGATTCCGGATGAAAAACCGAATGTCGAAGCGACAACCAACATGTTGATGCCATTTTTCAAGTCGGCAATTGACGGAGGTCGCTTGGGTACTCAAAATGTAATGGTGGATAGCGATGGTATGACTCGAAATTATCCGGTATACGCCGAAGGAGATGGTTGGCGAATACCATCATTGCCGGCACGCATCGGTCGTGAATTTGGTTGGGCGGAACCGACCACGGATCACATGCTGCTGAATTGGCGTGGCAAACCTTTCAGCTACAACTACGTGAGTTTTTCAGATGCTTATCTGCTTTTAAAGAGCAAACAAGCCTCAGTCTCAAAAGATGAATTCAAGGGCAAAATTGTCATCATCGGTTCTACCGCTCCGAATTTGTATGATGTTCGCTCAACACCGATGGCGGAAATGTTTCCCGGTGTTGAACTACTTGCTACAGCCATTGACAATTACAAACACGGCGATTCACTCCGTTTTCCCGATGGACGTGTTTGGTATTTGCTGATTTCTCTTGCCATCATTTGGCTTACAGCTTGGGCGTTTTACCGCGAAGATGGGCGAGGGAGCATTGATACATTGTTTAGCTTGTCGCAGTTAATATTGATTGCGTTTACCTTTGCCAGCATCAATTTTACCGACACCTATATCAACCTTGCGGGGCCTGCGATGCTGGGCATTGCCTATTTTTCCCTTGCACGAATTTACGCGACGGCAACCGAAAAAGCGCTTGATCGCAATATGGTGAGGTTGGCGTCTTCACTAACCGGAGAATTGCAGGCAACATTGCTTTTGCTGCATTTCGACAGTGAGCGTAACGAGATTTCAAAAGGAATGTTGGAGCAGTTTCGCATGGGTTTGAAGAAAATCGGAATGAAACAAAAAAGTGTTGAAGTACTGCTTGGTTCACAAAAAGGATTGTGGGGGTTACTTGAAAATACGATTGCGATCTCCTGGATCGCGGATACTGCAGATGAGCAGGCACAGAATCAGATCAGTGGTGACTTGGAACTTGTGTTGCAAGGGTTGCAACCCTTGTTGGCCCGAACCTTGTTGCATGTTGAAGGTGCAGTCAGCCATATTTCCCATCAAGGCAAAATTTTTGGCGGCGAGATGGCTGCAGCGGGATGGCGTTTGTTGTTTGCTCAAGCATTGCTTAACTGGAGCGAGAGAAAAATTGGATAATAGATTATCCGGCTATCTGCCAGATTCTGTCTTCAATTGGCTGGCGCTGAGTTCGTCATCTGCGCGATACAGGTTATAGCGCGCTTTATATAAACTTGGATCCATTTTCAGCGCCGTGGTAAATTCGCGCCTTGCTTCGATGATGCGTTGTGACATCAAATAGGCATAGCCCAAATTGTTGTGTACCCGCGCTTTATGTGGAGACTTCTTTACCGTATCTTCCCATAAGGCGATCTCGGTCGCGTAATCACGATTTCTAAGGACGGTGAGGCTCGAATAAGTAGCAAGAATTACAACAACTGCAAATCGCAACGAGCGCTGATTTAGTACTAGAGTTAACTCGATAACAAGCGATAAAAATATCGGCCACCCTGCGAGATACAGTTGGCGATCATTGGCGATATCCAGACGTGGCAAAAATATGTGAAGCGGGATCAATTGCAACATCACCCAGGCGATGGCAAAACTTACCCAAGGACGTCTGCGCCAAAAGACCAACGTCAAACAAAATAACACGACGAAAATCATTAATGGCTGCGCACTTTCAGACAGGTCACGTTGCAGTTTCAGATCCGCATCGATATTGAGCGCAACTGGAATTATCCATTGCTTTAATAGATAGGAGAATGCATCAAGCTGTGTCGCTGCATTCCCTGTCAATGAATTAAGCTCCAAGCTGCGTACCATTTGTGAGGCATAGCTATGACTAAATATAAAGACCAGCCCGCCTGCCAACAATACCAGAAAACTGGGCCAAAGTTGTCGCACTGAGCGTTGCCATTTTCCACCACAGATATGTTCCCATAACAAAAGTGCGAAAGGAAATGTGACAGCTGTTTCCTTCACACTCAACGCTGCGATGAATAAAAGTGGCGTTAAAAAATATATTTTTAGATTGTTTTGCTGAACTCGCCCGTAGATATAAGTGCGCATGGCGGCCAGATAGAAAAACGTCATTAGTGACGAAGACCGTCCGCAAATATAGGTCACCGCCTCAGTATGAATGGGATGCGCCGCGAACAGCAGTGCTGCAAAAAATGGCGCGTTCATCAGCTTTTGTGCCTGCCATTGCGGTCGAATAAATTCCTTTGCCAGCAAATAAACCAGAAAAGTATTGGCCAGATGGATCAGCACATTGGTGAGATGAAATCCGATGACTCCCGTGTTCATCATCCAGTTAATCGTGTAGCTGACTTTGAGCAGGGGGCGAATGCCGAGCGTCAGGCCTTCCAGCCAGCTTGACCAGGAATGTACGCGCGGGTTGTTGACGATGACGTTGTAATCATCAAATTGAAATTCGCCAAATAGAGAATTCGCGTAGCAAACCAAAACTGCCAATGACAGCCATGCCAGTATGACAAAATTAGTGCGCTCGCGCATGTGCAAATGCCAGATCAAGCATGTCGACTGCATCCCACCATCGGTCTTGCCCGTGAAGCATGACCAGCAAAACTTCATGACCATCTCGTTTGACATAGGCCACCAGACATTTTCCTGCGTTGTCAGTAGAACCTGTCTTGAGCCCCAGTGCTCCAGGATACCGACCGATTAGCGCATTTTTGTTGTGCCCCTTGTAGTGATGTCCTTCCAGCGTGGATATCGTAATACTTTGTTTTGAAGTGATCGGAATGACTTGGGGGTATTTGAGAATCTCATGTGCCAAACGCGATAGATCGTTTGCGGTGGAATAGTGAGCGGGTGCATCATGTCCGCAGGCATTTTGAAATTTGGTGTGTATTAGACCTATTTCAGATGCGCGTTTATTCATCAGTTTGACGAAATCAGTTTCGTTACCGGCTAAATGATCAGCCAAAGCATGACAGGCATCGTTTGCCGAGACAATCAGCGTAGCGTCAACAAGATCTTTTACCAGAAATCGGTCACCATACAAAAGATTAAGGCGAGAGCCAGCCTCTTGCGCGGCTGCCTTACTTATGATTACCACATCCTCTAATTGACCGTTTTCCAACACTAACAGGCTGGTCATTAGTTTGGTCAGGCTGGCCTGCGGCAATAGTTTGTCTGATTGTTTTTCCCAAACCACCGCTCCATCTATCTCAACCAGATAAGCTTCGGCTACTTTTTGAAAAGGATCGGGCTGTGCAGCCGCCAAAATTGACTTGGACAGCAAACACAGCCCGAGAATGATAAATCGTGTCACGTCAAATCAAAACCCAAAATGCCCTTTAAGTAGCTTGGTGGCACTGTCGAGTACATCTGAAGTTCCGTCCTTGACAGGTTTTTCAGTGGAATTAGCATTGCCTGAATTACTTGAGCCGGATGAGTTGCCACCTTCATCGCCGCTCATACATCTTTTAATTACTTCGGCAGCGGGTACTCCGGTGTAGGAACGACCTTCACAATCTTTTTTGCGTTGTACTTCACGGAAAGCCTTGGCTTCTGCTGGGCAATATTTTGAAAGTGTTTCGTAATTGCTGTTATCCATCGGAGTTTTACAGATAGACTTGGTTGCTGCTGCCATGTCGACCTTACATTCCTTGATGACAGAGATTCTTCTACCCGGCTGTTTTTCTATATTGTTGAGATCGTCATACACTTTCACATTTTTTGTAACATCTTTGCGCAGTGCTTCGCATAACTTAACTGCCTTTCCTGCGCACATAGCCTGGTCGCCAAAATAATAATCAGGAACTGCTACCCAAGCGTAATCCTTTTCCCAGTTCGCACAAGCCGCTTCAGTATTAGCTTTTGAGTCTTGCATCATTTTCTCGGCATAAGCTTTATTTGCATTCATCCTGTCGTTTACCTTTTTTTCTTCTGCTTCTGTATCACAGCTGCCGCCTATGCGTTTTCCCTTTGTTGTTTGGGTCATGTTCATATCATGCCCTTGTACCTTACCAGACATGTGGGATGTACCTTCTTCGGTGTCTCCATGAAGCGTGAATTCGCCATGGCCTTTCATTATTTCCCCGTCATGATTACAGGTGATATCAAAAGATGCATTATTGGCTGATTTCTTTATATTGGAAAGCTTGCAATCTTTATCCTGTTTATTCATTTTATCCAAAAAATAATTGCGATCATTTGGCATACATTGCTTCATTGTGAACGGAGTCGCACCTGATGGCATTCCCGGCATTCCCCCCATATCAGACGTGACTTTAATTTCCCAGTATTCACCTGGTACCGCGTAAACCAAAGGGCTAACCATGCTGGCAATGGGGAATAGAAATAAGGCGAGAAATTTTTTCATTGTAGCTCCCTAAAGTGGATTGGAAATTTCGAGATTGACAGATTTTTAACTTTTCACAAGGTTACGTCAAGAAAGAATTTGAGTTAAGAATTTTTCCTGAACAGGGTTTTGATTTCAACAATCAAAGCGTGGATGCGTTGCTTGACTAATTGATAAGCCTGCCAATGTGCCAAATAATCGTGAATACGGTTTCTGTAATACATCACCTTTGTATACAGCCAGACAAACCATGCAAACTGCATGAGTGCAGGGCGGGTAAGATTGAAAATTCGTGAGAAAAGCGCCATACCGGCGATTTTGGCCAGAACGAATATCGTTCCACCGAAAATCCAATGTCCCTTGGCTATTGCATGCAAACCAATCAGTTTGGCAGGAACGAGGATCAGGCTGGGTAGCAGGAAGGTAAACAATGCCCAGCGGGGCGGCAGCGCAGCAATGTGTTTCTCTATGGAATGAACGATTCGAACCGCACCCAATTTTGCCATGAAGGCTGAAGTCCAATCCCAAATGGCTTCCTCGATCAAAAACACGATGGCAGCCAGCCAAGTAAAAGGGACCAACAACAGATGCATTAGTTTTTTCAAAATGGGATGCTCATTGAGTAAATTTCATGGCCGAATTCTAGCAATGATTTGGTAATATCCACTCCTGAATTTAACAAGGCTGCGTAAATGAATCCAACACTGGTATTTGATATAGAAACGATTCCCGATATTGACGGGTTACGCAAGTTATATGAGCTTGATA
>CAIRAO010000405.1 GCA_903876625.1 uncultured Gallionellaceae bacterium
GAACAATGCAAAGGTCTACTGGTCGCGGTACATCGCGACAGTTTACCGAAACAGGCACCGGACGAATATTACTGGTCTGACTTGATTGGTATGACTGTTGTAAACCTTTCTGGTGATCAGTTGGGAACAGTAGGAACCTTGTTGGAAACCGGCGCAAATGATGTGCTAAGTGTGCGCGACGCGCTGGGCAAAGAAATATTGATTCCCTTCTTGGCTAAAGTGATTCAGCAGGTAAGTCTGGAAGAAAAAGTGATACGCGTGGATTGGCAGGCGGATTATCTTAAATGAGATTCGATGTTGTTACGCTGTTCCCGGAAATGTTCGACGCGATCACGCAATATGGGGTAACGCGACGGGCTGTAGAGCAAAAAAAGTTTCTGTTGCAGACGTGGAATCCACGCGAGTTTACGACTGATAATCACCGTACGGTGGATGATCGCCCGTTTGGTGGCGGCCCCGGAATGGTGATGCTGGTGGAGCCGTTGGCAAAGGCGATCAGCGCAGCGAAAGCCGCGCAGGCAGCAAGCGGATTAGTAAAGAGTCGTGTAATCCACCTGTCACCGCAAGGCCGACCACTGACCCATGCAGTGGTAAAGGAATTACAGGCACGCAACGAAGGTTTGATTTTGCTGGCGAGTCGTTACGAAGGCGTGGATGAACGCCTGATTCGGCAGGTTGTAGATGAAGAGCTTTCCATCGGTGATTATGTGTTGTCCGGTGGCGAGTTGGCAGCGATGGTGTTGATAGACAGTTTGGTGCGGCAACTTCCTGGCGTATTGGGGGATGCCGACTCGGCAGAGCAGGATTCTTTTGTGAATGGCTTGCTGGATTGTCCGCACTACACGCGCCCGGAAGTTTATGACGGTGAGGGTGTTCCTGATGTATTGATGTCGGGGCATCACGCCGAAATAGAGAAGTGGCGATTGAAGCAGTCTTTAGGTCGAACTGCGGAACGTCGCCCAGATTTGCTGGCAAAGCGCCAGTTAACAAAACAGGAAGCTCGGCTACTGGCAGAGTACCAGCAGGAACAAGCATCCGTACAACAAAAGGAATCAAAATGAATCTGCTCGCAACACTTGAAAAAGAAGAAATCGCCCGACTGGGTAAAAAAATCCCTAATTTTGGGCCCGGTGACACTGTCATCGTAAACGTGAACGTCGTCGAAGGTGAGCGAAAACGTACTCAGTCTTTTGAAGGCGTCGTGATCGCCAAGCGTAACAAGAGTCTCAACTCTTCGTTCATCGTGCGTAAAGTATCGTCCGGCGAAGGCGTGGAACGTACTTTCCAAACATATTCTCCATCGATCGACAGCATCGAAGTGAAGCGTCGCGGTGATGTTCGTCGCGCCAAGTTGTATTACTTGCGTGATCGTTCAGGCAAGTCGGCTCGTATTAAAGAAAAGCTGGTTGCGCGCAAGACAGTGGCTGCAGCTTAATTATTTAAACCTGAGTGTTAGTCACAGGGGGAGCTTCGGCTCCCCTTTTGTATTATTGAAGTTCCCATAACACCAGATCTTCCATTAGACCAAAAATTCGTCTTACCGGCGAAGGCCGGTATCCAGATGATTAAATACTTCTGCAAAGCAATTCAAAAACAAGGTAATGATTGCTGCGCGGATTATCATTTGTTGCTGGATTCCGGCCTTCGCCGGAATGACGGCTCTAATGGAAAATTTCGGTTAAAATCTCCTCTAACCCGTTCTGAGGAGAAATGAAATGGCAAATAATCCGGTCGGCTGGTTTGAGATATATGTGCAAGACACGGTTCGTGCCAAGAAATTCTATGAGTCCGTGTTTCAAGTTAAGTTGGAAAAATTGGAAAGTGGTCTTGATTTGGAAATGTGGAGTTTCCCTTCGTCCATGGATAGTTTTGGCGCATCGGGTGCGCTAGTCAAAATGAAGGGGTTTCCTTCAGGCGGCAACAGTACTTTGGTTTATTTTAGCTGTGCCGATTGTGCAGTTGAATTAGGTCGTGTTGTAAAGTCAGGCGGAAGTATTCAGAAGGATAAATTTTCCATCGGTCAATACGGCTTCATCGCACTTTGTATAGATACAGAGGGAAATATTTTTGGAATGCACTCGCTGAAGTAACGTTTAGAGAACCTAAAAAAATGTTCGCCTATAGCAGAATAATATTCGGTACTGAGAAAAAACTGTTATTGCGTAGGTCGATCATGCTATTTATTGGAATCACTTTCATCGTCGCAACGGGGTGTGCGCTGTTCCATACTCTCAGATAGCCATAATAATAGGCTCCGGTTACAGGAGCACTGGCTGTGCCTGCCGGTAATGTGATGCTGTAAGTTCCAGAGGTTGCCAAATAACTGCTGATATCTAATGTGTCTACGATATTGGCGAAGCGTGATATCACCAAGAAGCCTTTGTCGTATAAAGCGGCTGTTTGCGAGATATTTCCGCTGATGCTACCTGTGGTTACGCTTGAGCTAAGAGCGGGCTGATTTGGAGAAAAAATCAGTGGTATTGTCAGAGGATTGGGAGGTTGAATGGTTACCCCAATACTCAAGTTGTAGTAGTCCAGCGGCAGTCGATTGTTTGTGACATTAAAATTACCCAATCCTTCTTGCGGTGTCACTGAGTTGAACACTAAGACATTTCCATCAACGTAATTGGCGACATGCAATTGACCGCTAGACAGGGCAACTGGAGTTTGCAAAGTACCGGTATAGGGATTGTTATTTCCCCAGCGAATTTCGTAGGGCACTTCATTGACACCGGGAAGTGTTTGTTGAAACACAGCGTATCCACTGGTTGGAGTCAACGGCGAATTGAAGTTTGCAAAATATTCAGAGCTATTTATCGTCAAAGCTATTGCAGCGCTGGATAAAACTGCTGCTCCGCTGGAGGGAGTACTCGCTACCGGTGCGGTGACCCCTTTGACCAACATCGTTTCAATGTTCCGGCCACGGATCAGCACATCATATTTTGTGTTAGAGGGAAACGGGTAAAGCGTGAAGCTTCCGTCGGATTTTATTCTGGTGGCACGAGTGCCGATGTGACGCGAGCCATCGGGAGATAAGATTTCTGCTTTGGCTATCAGGTTGTATCCGCAAGTATTAGCCACTGCAGTTGTGCAAAGATGTGTCGGATCGACATAACCCGCGATGGCGCCGGATTGATTGAGATCGAAGTAGCGCAAGTTCGGCTTCAGCGTGAAATAGTTTTCTGTAGTATTCGCACCGGTAGGGTGCACAAACGGAACAAGGTCGTGCTCGAGATCAAAGTCCAGCGCCAGATCAAGGCTGTTTGTGGTCGTTACGGTAAATGTCCCGTTGAGTTGGATGCCTTGAATTGGATACGCAATCTCAAGCGGTACATGATGTGCAACGTTTGGAGTGACAGACGTGTCGGTATAGTCAACTTGATCGTTGTATTTGAGTGGTGGTGTTTCGGCTAGAGCTGATGATGTTAGAGTGTCATCAAACCCCGCCAGGAAGAGACGAATTTGTTTGTAAGTACCAACGGGCAAATTCATTCCTAAAAAAACTTGATTGATTGACCCATTAGACAAATTTGCCAGATCAATGGTTACCGGTGCGGGTAATGTGGTTGTATGCCATGCAGGATTATAAATATTCCACGCAATGTTTGGATCAGCATGAAACGCAATTGCCTTTATGGTCACCCATACGTGATCATAGTCATCGCCCGGGCCATCTGTGATCGACACATTCACAACACCCTCAGAGGTGTTGGAAGATGTCGTACTTCCGACCAGGCATCCCGTCAACAGAATGGTAAGTGCACCGATGGTAAAGAGTTTGACTATAAATTTCATTCCAATTTATTCATTCAGGATATTGATACCCATACTAACAAATCTCTCAAGCGACCCGATTATATTTCGATCCGTGTTCCCATTTCGATTACACGGTTAGACGGAATTTTAAAGAAATCGGCCGCGTGCTGGGCGTTTCTGTTCAATGCCATAAACAAGCGTTCGCGCCATTTCATCATACCCGGGTGAGGGCTGGAAACGATCATGGCTCGTGAAACAAAGAACGAAGTTGACATCAAATCAAAAGGCAATCCCCTGCTGGCGCACAAAGTCAGTGCTGCCGGGATATCAGGTTCTTCCATAAACCCGTAGAACACTCTGACGCGGAAAAAACTTTTACCCAAATTATCGATCAATAATCGGTTACCCGTGGTGACATAGGGTTTGTCTTCAACAATGATGGTTAACAGAATATTGCGCTCATGCAGTATCTGATTGTGCTTAAGGTTGTGCAAAAGAGCTGAAGGTGCGCCTTCACCAACGTTGCTGAGAAAGACAGCAGTGCCTTTAACGCGATTGACATCATCGATGCCGCTGAGTACCGCTTCAATGGGAACTGATTGGCGTTCGATTTCAGCGAATAATAGTTTGCGTCCGCGTTGCCAAGTGGTGAGCACGATAAACGATATGACACCAATCCCCAATGGAAACCAGCCACCCTGGGGAATTTTTATTGCATTTGCCGCAAAGTAAGTTAAGTCAGTGGTCAATATGACGGTAATCAATGGAATGATAACGGCTAAAGGCCAACGCCATAACAGTATCATTACAAACGCAGACAGAATGGTATCGATGGTCATGGTGCCTGTGACGGCGATACCGTATGCTGCAGCCAGATTACTGGAACTCTGGAAGGCAAGTACGAGAAAAACGACTGCCAGATAAAGCGTCCAATTGGTGAGCGGCACATAAATTTGTCCTTGTGCTTTGTCAGAAGTTTGACAGACTTCCATGCGCGGCAAAAACCCCATTTGAACCGCTTGGCGCGCGACTGAAAAGGCGCCTGAAATGACCGCTTGTGAGGCGATCACCGTGGCGCAAGTGGCAAGCAACACCATCGGTATCAAAGCCCAGCCGGGTGCCAGCAAATAGAAAGGATTTTCAATCGCTTTGGGATCGTGCATCAGCAAAGCGCCTTGACCGAAATAGTTCAGTACAAGCGCAGGCAAAACAAAATAGAACCAGGTTAAACGAATAGGGTACTTTCCGAAATGCCCCATATCAGCATATAAAGCCTCCCCGCCAGTGATGGCGAGCACGATGGTACCCATTGCCAAAAATGCCAGCATCGGATCAGTTGTTAAAAAATGGAAGGCATAAGTTGGATTGAGTGCCCATAAAACCTGGGGATTTTGCGCGATGGATATCGTGCCAAGCACACCCAAGCTGGCAAACCAAATGACCATGATAGGACCGAATGCAATACCAACAACACTGGTGCCGCGCTTTTGGATAAAAAATAATCCCGTCAAAACAACCAGAGTGATTGGGATAATATAACTTTTAAATTCATGCGAAACCAGATCCAAACCTTCGACTGCGGACAACACCGAAATCGCAGGAGTGATCATGCCATCGCCATAAAAAAGAGCCGCTGCAAAAACACCGAGTATGGTAATGAACCATTTTATTTTAGGGTACTGTGAGGTGATTTCCCCAACTAAAGCCAGTAAAGCCATTGACCCGCCTTCACCGCGATTATCAGCGCGCATCATAATGACAACATATTTGAGCGAGACCAATAACATGATGGTCCAGAACATCAGGGACAAAACACCGTAAATATTTGCTTCACCAAGCGGCAATGGATGTGAGCCGGCAAATGTGGTTTGTATCGCGTAAAGCGGGCTCGTACCAATGTCGCCGTAGACAACACCGATTGCGCCCAGCATCAGTGTTGATAATTTTTGTTTAATTTGCGGACCACTCATTACTCTCTCCTGAGATCTCTTTTCTGCGAAAGAATGGGGCGTCACTCTACGCTTGATCCAAGCGAAAAACAAATTGTAAATTTGTCCGTTCGGGCTCTTGGGCGCACAAGTAAATTTGCCTCCTTGTGCAATGGCAAACTGAATAAAAAAGGGCGCCTTTCGGCGCCCGTTTTAAGAAGCAAGAATCGCTTCGGTAATGATTGAAACTTAGTGCTGGTAAGCGCGCTCGCCGTGATCTGCGAGGTCCAGACCTTCTTCTTGAGCTTCGTCGCTTGCACGGATACCGATCGTCTTCTTCAAGATGAACAAGATCACGAAGGCTACGAAGGCGGACCATACCAATGAAACACCGACAGCCCACAATTGCGAAACGACTTGATCAGAAGCTACAAAATCAGCTGTCTTGTTGGCTACGTAGTCCCATACACCTTGACCACCCAGTGCAGGGTTAACGAATATGCCAGTACCGATCGCGCCGATGATCCCGCCTACGCAGTGAACACCAAAGGCATCCAAAGCATCGTCGTATCCAAGCCATACTTTGATCTTGGTCACAGCGAAGAAGCAGATTACTGCCGCTACTGCGCAGATGATCATCGCACCGCCTACACCAACATAACCCGCAGCAGGAGTGATCGCTACCAGACCAGCAACGATACCGGAGCAGATACCCAACAGACTTGGCTTGCCCTTAAATATCCACTCAACGAGTGTCCAGGTCACACCTGCAACCGCAGTACCGAACAATGTGTTGAAGAAAGCCAGGCCGGCAGCGCCAGTTGCTTCGAGAGCAGAACCGGCATTGAAGCCGAACCAACCCATCCACAACAAGCCAGTACCGATTGCAGTCATCATCAGGCTATGAGGTGCCATCGACACTTTGCCGAAACCTTTACGCGGGCCAAGCATCAGCGCAGCGATCAGAGCAGCGATACCTGCGTTGATGTGAACCACAGTACCACCGGCGAAGTCGATCGCGCCCTTTTGGAACAAGAATCCGGCGTGGCCATTTACAGCATCAAGATATTCTTTGATCTTTGCAGGATCAGTAATGTCCTTAGGCACTGTGTAAGCATCAGGACCATCCCAGTACCAAACCATGTGAGAAATCGGTAGGTAAGCGAATGTGAACCACAAGATGCTGAATATGATCATTGAAGAGAACTTGAAGCGCTCTGCAAAACCACCACAGATCAGGGCAACAGTGATCGCTGCGAAGGTTAATTGGAACATGCAATACACGAAGTCAGGAATGTACTGGCCTTTGCTGAAGGTTGCAGCAACAGCAGTCGTAGGATCATCACCGGACATGAAGAACTTGTCGAGTGAGCCAATGAACGGTGCCAGTGCATTACCCTCATGTCCGGCAGTGAATGCCGCGCTGTAACCATAGATTACCCAGAGAACAGCAACCACGCAGAAAATCGCGAAGCTTTGCATCACTGTAGACAGGGCATTCTTGTTACGCACCATCCCGGAGTAGAACAGCGCCAAACCCGGAACCGTCATCAACAACACGAATGCTGTAGAAGTCATCATCCAGGAAACATCGCCCTTGTTACAGTCAAAGCCCTTGTCTCCACATTTCGGTGACGGAGCAGCGGCAGGTGCCGCAGCGGCAGGAGCTGCTGGGGCCGCAGTCGCGGCAGCAGCCGAGGCAGGAGCCGCAGCAGTGTCAGCGAATGCTGGAACTACAAATCCACTCAACATGGACAGCAGTGTGATAACAGCAAATAGTCTCTTCATGGCGTTCTCCTTATAGTGCTTCCGGACCGGTTTCGCCGGTGCGGATGCGGATTACTTGTTCAAGGTCTTGCACGAATATCTTGCCATCGCCGATCTTGCCCGTTTGTGCGGCCTTTTCGATCGCTTCGATAACCTGATCAATCATGTCTGCCTTGATAGCGGCTTCCAGTTTGATCTTTGGCAAAAAATCCACTACATATTCAGCACCGCGATACAGTTCGGTGTGCCCCTTTTGGCGACCGAAACCTTTTACTTCGGTTACGGTGATGCCTTGCACGCCAATGGCTGAAAGGGCTTCACGCACCTCGTCCAGCTTGAACGGCTTGATGATTGCTGTGACAATTTTCATTTCATTCTCCTTTTAAATTAGGCGGGACAATAAACGTCCCGCCTGACACAGACTCAAGTTAGAACGTGCGAGTTACATTGGCTACAACAGTGCTTTTGCCCAAGTCTTTGCCGTTTACAGTGTAGAAACCACCTGATTTGGCATCGGTAGAGCTGTAAGTCAAACCGACTACGTAGGTATTGCCAAAATCCTTGGTTACACTTACTTTATAGTCTTTGTAAGTTGGATCTAAACCAGCTGCCTTTAACGTGTCAGTGGTTGAACCCGTATAAGTTTGAGCACCATAATGTGCGCCCAATGTGTAACCTGAATCACCTAACGCATAGCTTGCGCTCAAGTCGATGTAACTTGTGCCGCCTGCATTTGATACCCCAAAGGTATCTCCCAAGGCATCAGAGTATTTCAAAGTTATCCATTTATAACCAATCAGGGCATAAACCTCATTTGTATCTGCTTTGACTGCGCCATCAGCATAGTTTCCTGGATAGTTGTAACGCAAGAAGCCTACGTCGTAGCTGAAGTCAGTAGCAAAAGAATTTCTGAAACCCAAATAGGTGTCAATTTCTGTTCCAGCACCAGTAGCGCCAGCACCAGGCGTGGTCGGAGTGGCTGCAACATAACCATCACTTATCCAGCTAATGCTAGAACCCCATACGCCTGCGTAGAAGCCGCTTGCAGGCGTGTAGTCAAAACCGCCTTGAATTGCAGGATTCCCGGCCGTTTGTGAAACGCCACGATACAAATAGTTGGTTACCAAAGAGATGTTGCTAGTAACAACAGGAGCGGGAGCAGCAGCTGCAGCAGGTGCATCTTCAGCGAAAGCCGGCAATGCGAACAAAGTACCCAGTACGGCTACGAGCAGTTTCTTTTGCATGATGTTTCCTTTCAGTTAGTTTAAAAACGGGATACCAATTATCCACGACACAACTAAAGCAGTTTCTGTGCCATTTAAAATAATTAAATTTATACAATTAGTTAAGATGATTTGATTGGTATGTGGAAATTGTGCCGCACCGATTTCATGCGTCCACTTCAGGCTGGTGCACCTATCAGGTGCGAAGTGTTAATTATTTATTTCAGGACTGAGTTGTTTTCAAAATTTCCATTCTATTGTGGGATGGAGGAACCGCTTAACTACATGATCTGCCATCAACAATAGCGTTCCATGTATGAACTATATTCACTAAGAAATGACTATGTGACGGCAATTTAAAGTACCTTTCCATAAAGGTGCTTTTGAACATCAGTAATATTTACGGGTGTATC
>CAIRAO010000406.1 GCA_903876625.1 uncultured Gallionellaceae bacterium
GTCCATGCATGGAATAGCCCAAAGGGAAAGTCCGTAAAAATCGTTAGTCGCTCGCTATCCATCCAGCCGCGATGAGTTGCAGGCAAAGCAAGCTGTACTTCAGTATGTTGTTGTGCGGGGAGATCAAAAACCGTGTCGTGATCGGCGTCATCATGCAGATGTATTTGATATCGGGTCAACGCACCCGCATTGTTAAAGAAAAATATAAAATACGCCTGTTCGCCAGCAAATACCGGTTGGATATGTCCGGCGCGTATTTCCAGTTGTGCCAAATTGCGAAATGCAAATAACATACTCATTCCGCTGGCAGTAGCAAGTAAAAAGGTAAGCACATAACCCAGACTCAAGCCGTAATTGATGTCGCCCAGTAACATCAGCACCAGCACGCACCCAAAACCAATGCCTTGGCTTGTAGGCAATATATAGATTCGCCGTTGATTGAGCGTAACCGTTCCAGTTTCATACGTACGACGAAACGCCCAATTTCGAAAACGTTGTCTGAAAGTTTTAATCACTGAGATTTTAAATATTGGACTAACGAAGATGTGTTTTTCATATCAATAAGCGCATCTATAAAACCCGCTAATAGTTAGAATAAAGGTTGTTAATAATTAGACATTTCAAAACTTAATTTTTAGAATATCGCAAAACATAAATTTAGGGTGTAAGATTACGCACCATTTTGCGAGCCAGTACCAAATGAATAAAAAACGTCCTAAGCATCTTGCGTTACATCTGATCAAATTGCCGCTGGCTGGATTCGTTTCCATTCTGCATCGCATCAGCGGTGCAGTTCTCTTCTTATCGTTGCCCTTGTTGTTATGGATATTTCATTCCAGCTTGCGTTCGATCGAAACCTATTCCCGGCTAATTGAAATTTTACAGAATCCATTCAGCAAACTTGTCTGTTTTGGCTTGTTGTGGGCATTCCTGCATCATTTCTGCGCAGGCTTACGTTATCTGGCTATCGATCTTCATCTTGCTTCAAGTTTGGCTCGTGCACGATCCAGCAGCAAATGGGTATTGGGCGTCAGTCTGGTTTTAACCATTTTGATCGGAGTAAGCTTATGCTGAATCGTGTCGTAACGGGGGCTCATTTCGGTTTGCGCGATTGGTTGGCGCAACGTGTTACAGCAGTCATCATGGTTTTATTCGTTCTATATGTCGCCGGTTACTTGTTGTTACAAGCCGGAGTTAATTATGACGTGTGGACAAGATTTTTTTCCAACAACGTAACCCGCTCGTTCTCGTTGCTTTTTTTGTTCAGTCTGTTTTATCACGCATGGATTGGCGTGCGTGACATTGTGATGGACTACGTCAAACCTGCCGGCGTCCGTTTTATCATTCATGTCGTGGTCATTTTGGCTTTATTGATGTACGCGATCTGGTCAGTACAAATTCTGTGGGGTTTCTAGAGATGTCAGTAACAAAGCGTACATTTGATGTTGTCGTAGTGGGTGCCGGTGGCGCAGGAATGCGTGCGGCTTTGCAACTATCTCAGGCAGGACTGAAAGTGGCAGTCTTGTCAAAAGTATTTCCGACGCGATCCCATACTGTAGCAGCACAAGGCGGTATCGCAGCTTCGCTGGGCAATGTCAAAGAAGACAACTGGCATTGGCATATGTACGACACAGTAAAGGGCTCCGACTATCTTGGAGATCAGGATGCAATCGAATACATGTGTCGCGCGGCTCCTGAAGTCGTGTATGAACTTGAGCATTTCGGCATGCCGTTTGATCGAACTGATGACGGCAAAATATACCAGCGCCCTTTCGGCGGGCACATGCAGGATTACGGCAAGACACCGGTAGACAGAGCATGCGCCGCAGCTGACCGTACCGGACATGCATTGCTGCACACCTTGTATCAGCAAAACGTTAAAGCCAACACTAATTTCTTTGTGGAATGGATGGCATTGGATCTCATTCGTGACGAAGACGGAGATGTATTGGGTGTCGTAGCAATGGAAATTGAAACTTCTCAAGTGATGATCTTGCACGCTCGTGCTACTCTGTTTGCCACTGGCGGTGCCGGACGCATTTTCGCGGCAAGCACGAATGCTTATATCAATACAGGAGACGGGCTTGGCATGGCTGCCCGTGCAGGAATACCGCTTGAAGATATGGAGTTTTTCCAATTTCA
>CAIRAO010000407.1 GCA_903876625.1 uncultured Gallionellaceae bacterium
GCATCCCTATCAACCTTATATTGTGATTAACGACCAGCCTAAAGTAGAGCGATTGCACAACCAATTCCCTGACTTGTATCAGTGAAATTTGGGCGATAAATACTTGGCAAGTAAACTTTGATCGTTCCCACGCTCAGCGTGGTAACGTGGCTTTTTGTATTACGAGTAAACTCTGGTCATGTAATACTTACTCACAGTTTTGACGCGAAGCGTCCAAGACGGCGTTACCACGCAGAGCGTGGGAACGATATGTCAATCTGGTAAAGTCGTAGCTCACGAAGCCACTCCTTCAAACTTCACACGCGGATCGGCAATCACGTAACTAATATCTGAAATCAACTTTGCAAAAAGTCCGGCGATAGTAAAAATATATAACGTACCCATCACCACCGGATAATCGCGCTGCATAATCGCGTTGTACGATAAAAGCCCAAGCCCATCGAGCGAGAACAGGGTTTCAATGAGCAAACTGCCGGTAAAAAACGCGCCGATGAAAGCAGCCGGAAACCCTGTCAACAGTGGCAACAGCGCATTGCGAAAGATATGCCGGTATAACACGGCACGTTCCGGCAAGCCTTTGGCGCGCGCAGTGAGCACGTATTGTTTGCGTATCTCTTCAATGAAAGTATTTTTGGTGAGCATCGTAATCACAGCAAAACTGCCAACCACTTCGGCGAACACCGGCATGGCAATGTGCCATAAATAATCCAGCACTTTTCCGCCCGGCGAAAGCTGGGCCCAATTATCCGAGGTCAAACCGCGCAGCGGAAACCACTGCAAGAAACTGCCGCCACCGAACAGCACCAGCAATAAAACGCCCAGCACAAAACTCGGAATCGCATAGCCGCTCATGATGATAAAACTGGTCGCGGTATCAAAGCGCGAACCATCGCGCACCGCTTTGGCGATACCCATTGGAATCGAAATCAAATAGGTAATCACCAGCGTCCATAACCCGAGTGAAATCGATACCGGCATTTTTTCTTTGATCAATTCCCACACCGATTTCTGGTGAAAAAAACTTGTCCCAAGATCAAAAGTGGCAAAGCCCTTGAGCATAATCCAGAAACGTTCCGGGGCAGGTTTGTCAAAACCGTACAACACTTTGATCTCGGCCAAACGCTCCGCATCAATACCCTGCTGTCCCCGATACAATGCCTGCTGATTACCACCCGCCTCGCCTCCGCCAGCGCCCTTGCCACGCATCAAACTGACCATTTGCTCGACCGGTCCGCCCGGCACAAATTGAATAACGACGAAAGTTAAAAAAAGTACGCCCAATAGAGTGGGAATCATCAAAAGTAAGCGTTTTCCTATGTACCGAATCATTGCGTGATTTCCTTTGCTTCAGGTTTTTTCCACCAGACTTTCACAGCCCACTCTTCAATGGTGTAGTAGCGCGGCAATACAGTCGGTTGCGCTAAAGTTCGACGGTAAGAAACCCGGTGGGCGTTGCTATAGAAATGCGGCACCATGTAATAACCCAAGCGCAGCACCCGATCAAGCACTCGCACCAGCGTCACCAAGTCTTCACGCTTGTCAGCCTGAATAATACGATTGATCAGCGCATCGACCACAGGATCAGCCACACCCATTACATTATTTGAACCGGCCTGGTCGCGACTCGCCGAGCCGAAATAATCGAATAATTCATTACCGGGACTTTGCGAACCGCCCATCATTCCCCACACCATGTCATAGTCAAAATTTTCTTCTTTGCGTTGCGCCAGTGCCGCATCGAATACCCGGTAATCCATGTGAATGCCGAGCTTCTCAAGATTGCGTGCATAGGCGGCTGAAACACGTTCTTCGAACCGCTCGTGCAACATCATTTCAAATTTGAATGGCTCACCTTGCGCATTACGCAGAGCACCATCTCGATAAGTCCAGCCAGCCTGAGTTAACAACTCACGTGCCTGGCGCAGATTATCGCGCAGCGAATGCGGCGGATTGGTAGTGGGTGGCGGCGGAATTTCATCGAAAATCTCTGCCGGCAATTTGTCGGCAAAATTAGATTGTAAATCGCGCAATACTTTTTGCTCGCGTTCATCAGGTCGACCCGTGGCAGCCAATTCGGTGTTGCTGAAATAACTGGGGCTTCGCGTATACAGATTGAAAAACAGCTGGTGGTTCATCCACTCAAAATCCATCGCCAGCCACAGTGCTTTTCTAACCCGCTTATCTTGAAATAATGGGCGGCGCAGATTCATCGAAAATCCCTGCCAGCCTGCGCCATTGGAATGTGCAAATAATTGCTTCACCAGTTCGCCTTGTTTCCAGCGTTTACCCTGATGACTACGCGCCCAATTCTTGGATGAATTTTCCTGAATGAAGTCAATCTCACCCGCTTTCAGACCTTCCATACGCGTGAGCGAATCTTTGTAATAGCGGTAAGTAATGCGCTCAAAGTTAAAAGAGCCGCGCTGCACGGGAAGATCATTTCCCCAGTAATTCGGATTGCGCCTATAGGTGATGCGCTTGCCGAGATCAAAGCTATCGACCAAATAAGGCCCGGAAGCAATCGGCACATCCAGTGTAATTTTGTCGAACGGTTTGGCAAAAGAGGTCAGGTTATTTTTCATCAGGAATTCTTTAATATCAGCGCC
>CAIRAO010000408.1 GCA_903876625.1 uncultured Gallionellaceae bacterium
CAGCAACGACTTTCCCGCCAACTGTTCCAGTAACTTTTGGTTGTTCCAAGTCATTCCTCTGATATTTCTGGAGTCATTTTCTTGGCAATGACGAAATGTGAAGCGATCAATTTCGGGAACAGTGCGGTCGGCATTCTGCCGGGTCACTCAATCGGCTGGGAGAGTGTTCCGCACCGCAAGCACATGAAATTCTTGTCGTATTCAGCAAGGGCGTGGACGTGGCGAGCCTCGTTCTCCTTGAACGGTTTCCAAGACTTCCACCCCAGGTAGGCGAACCCCAAACATGTCCACACTACCCAGATGTAACTCGCGTTGGCAAGCGACCCAGCCGCAGCGAACCCAATCATGGGCGGAATAAACGCGACCAGCGCCAGCCACATGGGTGTGTCCCCAAAGAGCTTCGGTTCTGGCTTTTTCGGTGGCGCACAAGTCTCAGCGACCAAGGACTTGGTTACGCCACGCCCAACACCCACGCCCAAACCTCCCCCACTGATTCCAGCCCCAACACCTACTGTCACTGACTGACCCTCAGCGTGAACAAGGGTTGCCTTCTTGAACTGATCAGACTGGCAACTTGGGCATGGCTTCATGTTTTTCTACCTTTTATTGATTCACTTTGGCACGATTAGAGCGTGGCCGATCGGTAGACCATAACACACAGTCTTGGGGGTGAAAGAACCCCTCAGAAAACAATTCGGCAAGACGGTAAAGGCACTGCGACTCGCGTCGGGCATGTCGCAGGAAGCTTTTGCCGACAGGTGCGGTTTCGCGAGGAGTTACATGAGTCGGATCGAACGCGGCGGCGCCAATCCGTCGCTTGATGCGATTGAAGACCTTGCCGATGCTTTGGGCGTCGAGGTCAAAGCCCTGTTCGATACACCAACCACCAGAGCACCAACCAAACCAGTGGCAGCGGTCATGGTTCCGTTCGCAGCCGACGGCACTTGCTTCAATCCTTCACTGAGGCGCAAGCGCACCGGGAAATTCACGGTCGGCGAAAAAGGTCACTTGGTCAACTTTGACAGTTTCGAGGACGCACTGAAATATCTTGTGTCAATGAAACAGGCTTACTGGCTGCGGCCCAACGAGGTTGGAGACCCCGGAATCGTCACCGCCGTTCGTTGGGGTGCGTTGCCCAAGAAGTTTTGACCTCTACAACGCGCCAGGATCACGCCAGAGCCAGTCAAACCGTCGCGACGTGAGCACCACAGCCCTGAGCATCAAAGCGCCACGTGGTGGTGCGTGGTCGCTGGGTCAGGTGCAGCGAACTATTCATGGCTGACTGTCTGACCTCGTGGTGGCGCGGGACGATCAATTGCCACTAAACAGCCAATTCTCGATCGGGACAGAGAGATGCACCCACGCCGCTCTTATAGGACGAGAGAACATTGGCCGAAATTTCGTAATTTATCGACGCCAACACGGTTGGGTGCGCGGAAGCTGAATGTTTGGCGTAAAGCACAAACTCGTGTGATCCAGGCGTCCACGCATTGAACGGATAACGGGTCGAATTTTCTTGCTGACTAAACAATACGTACTTTTTGACGGACTCCCTCGCCCCGAGTCGGAAAACATTGAACGTGCCAATGATGTTGTCTGCGTGTAAGGCCCTCTTTCCAGAGATGTATTTTTGGAAATCCACTTCAGCTAGAGGCGCATAGACCTTTACACCTGTTGCACCCTGAACTTTGATTGTCAAGCCCTCAATCAATCCAGCGCCATAACCAGTATTTACAAACGTTATTGGGACAACTAGCGCCAAACTGTCATGTGATGGAAGGGTTGTTGGAGCCAGAATGATTTCATCAACTGCCGCAACAGGCCGAAAGGGAAATACATCTTCCTTGAAGGCCGAGACGACAGAAACGAGCAATGCTGCCAATGAAATTGCAGCCGAGAGGTACTGCGACATCGTCGCATTGGCTAAGGCCAATGCGCAGATCGTGAACACAGCAACCAGAACTAGTGAAACAAATAGTTTTGGCATTTTGAGAACATTCTTAATTGTTAAAGAACGGCTCCTAGTTTCGTCAAAAAAGAGCCGACAAAACCGCCCCATTCACCTACTATGGCCTGCATCCGTTGATGCTTTTGTCAGCGGCAATTTTGTCCTGACCTAGCTGCCGAAATCTTATGAACGCTCGGAAGTCCTTGAGGCCAAAGGCGATTTCAAATCGTCCAGCCAGCGGGATAGTTCTCCGCCGCAATACCCGCCTTGGTCAGCGCATTGAACAGGGTGGATTTACCAACGTTGGGCAAGCCCACGATGCCGCACTTCAAACTCATGAAAAATGTCCTTATGAATCAATGTCCCA
>CAIRAO010000409.1 GCA_903876625.1 uncultured Gallionellaceae bacterium
AAAATGAATCCGCAAGCACGCATTGGCGCATCGTACGAAACGTCATGGTCAACAGTTGCGTTTGACTTGGATGTTACTAAGAACAATCCCGCAGGACTCGAAAACCATTCACAATATGTTGGAATTGGTGGTGAATGGAGCACCTTTGGTTGGGCTCAATTGCGTGCCGGTTATCATCATGATCTGTTGAGCCCGTCACAACCCATGGCCTCGGCAGGCTTCGGTGTGTCACCGCGAATTCCTTACTTCAATCCTCATTTTGATTTCGCAGTAACCGTCAGCCCGACTATTTTTGCCAAAGGCTGGGGCGGTGCGACACAGGTGGGTGCTGCTTTCAGAGCGGGGTTCAATTTTTAGGGCGGGCTAGGGATAACAGCTGAACAGTTCAAAGTCAGGTTAGCTCCATGTATTCGACATTCAGTTATGCCATAGTTTTTAAGTTCAATTTAATCACACTTTGACCTAAATTCAATAATAGTAGAGTAGAGATGTGTCGCGGTAGCAGTAGGCTCAGCTTGTCTGTTTCCGTCTCTTTCGTTTGACGGTGCCTAATTAACTTTACCGTAACCCCGTTTACACATCCCCCTCATCGAACCGGACATGCAGATTTCCCGCATCCGGCTCTCGGACAAGACCTCACGCCTTCGCCCACGACTTGTCGCGCCCGCACAGACTCACAAGACCAAAATAGCCATACAAATGAGAGAGTGGATAAGTCCCTCCCTTGCTGTGTCCGACCTTATACTTTCTGCGCAACCACCGACGCAACCGCACAGCTGTGTAACTGTCTAACGCACGGTATGCTCGGCTGACTGTCCCCACACTAAAGTAGTTCGCCCAGCCTCGCAACATGCGGTTCAACTTTTCTATCAGCCATGTGGTCCCTTGCCACGTATTAGAATTCGTCATCAGCTCATGAATCTTCTCGACCATGCGCCGGATGCTTTTCTTCGACGGCCACAGAGCAATGTATTCCTGCCCTGTTTTCGGCGAATACCGTCTTCCAAACGTGTAACCCAGAAAGTCGAACTCCCCTTCCGGTACCTTACAGATTCGTGTCTTTTCTTCGTTAACCGTCAGCTGCAGTTTTCCCATGATTCCTCGCATCCACTGCAAAGCTTCTTCCGCCTTGCCGCGTTTGCACAAGATCACGAGGTCGTCTGCATAGGTAACAATTCGACTGCCAAGTCTTCGCTCAAGTCCCAACGCCTTCCACGCCAATACAAACCGCCGCATGTACAAATTCGACAGCAACGGTGAGATGGGTGAACCTTGCGGTATGCCGCGCCCCATATCTTTGGCTTCCGTACTTCGTGTTTTCCTGCCTCGCTGATCAGTTTCTTCAACACTACATTCCAGCCACATCTTGATCAGATGCAACACCCGCTTATCCACGATGCGTCGCGCAAGCGACTGCATCAATTCTGCGTGAGGAATACTGCCAAAGTAATCCGCGAGATCGGCGTCAACGACATCCAAGTGACCGCGATGTAGACGCTCCTGCACTTTTATCGCCGCTTGCTGGGCGTTGCATCCTTGTCGATAGGCATACTGTTCCTTTGGGAGGTCGGCCTCGAAGATCGGTTCCAGCACCAGCATCGCTGCTGTCATGCAGACTCGATCTCGCAAAGTCGAAATACCCAGTGGTCTTAGTTTGCCGTTGGCTTTCGGAATCCACACTCGTCTGATTGGACTCGGGTGGTAATTTTCTTCTCTGAGTGCAAGCGCCAGTTCGTCTAGCCATCGCTCCACACCGTACTCCGCAACATCCGCGAAGTCTTGTCCATCCACACCCGGTGCGCCCTTGTTAGAGCGACACTGAGCATAGGCATGTGCCAGAATATCTTCACGAAATATCTTGTCATACAGCGCATAGAAACGATAGTCAGTTTCTGTCTTCGCTTTTGCGTGTAACGCCATCTGTAGCTTCTGAACACTGATCGGAATTGATAGGTTGCCCAATTTCCACGTCCTCCCTACTTATTGCGTCTCTCTTGAACTGAGGTTCCTTCCCTCCACCGGCATTACCCGGTTTCAGCAGTACTACGAACCTCTCCGTCACCCCAAGATGCCCGGCCTGTCCCTCACGGGCTTCCGGTTGATCATCCCTGATCACATCAAGGGGCTTCCCGTGTTGCCGCGCTTTCCTTGTGTACATGCTGTCGCCATTACCCCGGCGCAGCGACTAGATGTACTGCTTTGCTCATCTATCCAGTCGTATCAGCCTTCCCCGAAAGGGTTGTCAGGTCGGCCTGCGCATCGTCTGTTTCGAGGATTGCTCAGCGTTCACTCGCGTTACGGCCTGCACACTCACGCTGTCACCAATTCGTGACACTCTTTACCCGAAGGCTTCAACCATTTCGTTACCTCCATGATTGCTCCGGTTGTTTCCGGCTGGAGCATTTTACCGGGTGGGACTTGCACCCACTGGAAAAGCGCCGCCTTTGCACGGCGCACACCCATT
>CAIRAO010000410.1 GCA_903876625.1 uncultured Gallionellaceae bacterium
CCGGAGTCCAACGTATTTTTCATACCCGGCGTCGAAGGCAGCCGGCTCTATCAACAGGTAAGCGGCGCCGAACGCCAGCGCTGGGAGCCAGGGATGTTGAGCATGCAGTTTTAACTATGCCTTTACCTAAAGGCTTGAACGAGGTGGAATCTGAAGAGCAAGAGCAACGTACACGAGCATTTGAACTGCGCAAGATCGTACGAAATAACTAATGCGCTTCTTAAAAAAACGTCATGCAAGCAACGGCATGTTTCCTTATCAAATCTTGGAGAAATAATTATGCAAGTTGAAGCTATTTACGATCACGGTAGGCTTGAATTCATCCGTCCCATACAATTCAAGCATGAGCGCTTGAATCTGGTAGTGAGCGTACCCGACGATGAAATCGTCTACTATTCCAACCCTTACAACCTGCCGCAAGAGGTGATTGACTTAGCTGCCCAGATGACAGAACGGATGGATAAAATTCGAAATGCTCCGTTGCCACCGGATGACCAATTGCCGTCGGTTACGGCAAAAACGCTTGAGCGTATCGAAGCGTTTGCACTGCGTGAGGAACGTTAAGCGTTATGGACTTATTGCTTGATATCAATGTTGCCGTTGACATCTGTACCAAACGTCAACCTTTTTACGATGACTCTAATTTTGCAGTGGCTAAGTGCATACTAGATGGCGGGCGAATTTGGATATATGTTGGCAGTGTGCAAACGCTAGAATATGTCACGCGAACAGAGCTTAAGTTGATCTACCAAAAGGCTGGTAAGCAAGTTAGTGCTCGTCAATTAGAAAAGAATACTCGCGATGTGTTAAAAGAATTGGCGTCTGACAAACACTGGCTGGCCTCACTAGCCCACGAAGGCATGGTATTTGATAGTGTCGATCCAGAAGACGAGCAGTTGATTCGTTCATTGAGCCGTTTTACAACAGGCGCAATTAAGCTGTTAACGCGTGACGAACTTTTATGTGAACGCTATCCCGATCTGACCATCACCCCGCAACAATATTTGCAGACACTGTCGCAACACAAGCCCATCGACTTCATCGACCTGAAAACCCAACAAGACCACATCCGTCCTGCATTGGAAAAAAATATCCACCGCGTCTTGCATCACGGCCAGTACATCATGGGGCCGGAAATCAAACAACTGGAAGAGCGCCTCGCCGATTACGTAGGAGTCAAACACTGCATCACCGTTTGCGATGGCACAAAAGCCCTGCTCATCGCCATGATGGCTTTGGGTATCAAAGCAGGCGATGAAGTTATCACCACACCTTTTACCTTCATCGCCACTGGTGAAATGATCGCCTTGCTCGGCGCAATCCCCGTGTTCGTAGACATCGACCCGCGCACCTACAACATCGACCCAAACAAGATCGAAGCGGCGATCACCTCCAAAACCAAAGCCATCATGCCGGTATCGCTCTATGGTCAATGCGCCGATATGGATAAAATCAACACGATTGCCGAAAAACACGGCTTGCCCATGATAGAAGATGCAGCGCAATCTTTTGGCGCAACCTACAAAGGTAAAAAATCCTGCGGGCTTTCAACTATTGGAAGCACCAGTTTTTTCCCATCGAAGCCGCTGGGATGCTATGGTGATGGTGGAGCACTATTTACCAATGATGACGCGTTCGCCAAAACTATGCGTGAAATACGCCTGCATGGACAAGACCGCCGCTACCATCATCCAATTATTGGTATTAACGGTCGTATGGATACCCTGCAAGCTGCTATCGTGTTGGCGAAGTTGGACATATTCGACGACGAGGTCAAAGCCCGTGCTGAAATCGGGACACGCTACACTGAGTTGATTAATTCCGCGCTTAGCACTCATCACTCAGCTCCAGTTCTGATCACACCCCACATCGAGCCCCACAACACCAGCGTCTATGCTCAGTACACCGTGCTTGTCGGTAATCGTGAGGCCGTTCAAAAAAAACTCATCGCAGCCGGAATCCCCTCGGCGGTTCATTACCCCATCCCGCTTAATCTGCAACCAGCTTTTGCCCAACTCAATAAACCGGCAGGAAGTTTTCCTGTGGCTGAAGATGCGGCCAATCGTGTGATTAGCTTGCCTATGAGCCCATACCTATCAGATTACGACCTACAGGCCGTCTCTTACGCGATTCTGGAAGGAATCCAACAATGATCAAGGTCGTAACAATCGTCGGGGCACGTCCCCAATTTATCAAGGCATCTGCCGTTTCTCGAGTCATTCGAGACCTGCACGGAGGTTCAGTAGAAGAGTTTATAGTGCACACAGGGCAGCATTACGACGAGAACATGTCCAAAGTGTTCTTCGATGAACTTGACATACCAGCGCCCTTTTTAAACTTGGGAATCGGTGGCGGTGGTCACGGTGCGATGACGGGTCGCATGCTGATCAGCATAGAAGAAGTGCTGTTATCGGTCAAGCCGGATTGGGTGTTGATCTATGGCGATACAAACTCAACTCTCGCTGGCGCATTGGCCGCCTCAAAACTCAATATACCGGTAGCGCACGTGGAAGCTGGGTTGCGTTCATTCAATATGCGTATGCCCGAAGAAATTAACCGCATTCTGTCTGATCGAGTGTCTACGTTATTGTTCTGCCCAACAGACGCCGCTGTCAAAAATCTTTTTCGGGAGGGCCTGACTACAGGAGTGACGAATGTTGGCGATGTTATGTACGATGTTGCCCTCTATTACAAAGCGCGCGCCCAATCGCAAAGTACCATTCAAAAGCGCTTAGGTTTGCAAAATGATTTCGCTTTGGTTACCTGCCATCGGGCAGAAAATACTGATGATCCGAATAGGTTGCGCTCTATCATGATTGCGTTATCCGAAATTGCTGAGCGAATTCCAGTTGTGTTTCCTGTCCATCCTAGAACGAGGAAGCTAGTCAATGACTACGGTCTTGCGATGTATCTGGATAGGCTGATTATATGCGACCCATTACCCTTCTTGGATATGATTGCCCTTGAACAGGAATCTCGCATGATCCTGACTGACTCAGGTGGTGTTCAGAAAGAAGCGTTCTTTTATGGAATCAAGAAGCTTATTTTCTAATCCTTTC
>CAIRAO010000411.1 GCA_903876625.1 uncultured Gallionellaceae bacterium
ACTCTCTAAGGTATCGTGGTTGCCCGATTTATCTGTATCATTTAAAAACTCAACTGTATATGCAAGTTCGTGCAACACTAATGGTTGTTTCGCTACTTTCACTATTTTCAATACTGCCGAATCAGCCTCAGATGGATCACTTCGGTCAACATTTCTTTTTTTGATGCGTGCGATCATCGTGACTTCGCTTGCCTTCAAGGACACAATTGCAAAGGGTACGGACAGGCTCAATGCCAGTTTATGAAACTGTTCGCGCTCGTCCTGCTTGAGGAAAGCTGCATCCACAATGATGGGAAAGCCTGCGATAAGTACTTCGTGTGCCAATTCATACAGACGGGTATATGTCAGTCGTGTTGCCTCAGCACTGTAAATATCAATGCCTGCACGCAAGTGGCTGTTGTCCAGCGGATTCATTCCGAATAATCGTTTGCGCTCGACATCGGAGCGGATGCGTATTGCCTGCAAGCGTTCCAGCGCTGCCTGAGCAAAGTAGCTTTTGCCGGAGCCCGGCAAACCGTGAGTGATGATCAATGCAGGACGGCGCTCTGCCAAACATTCACCTGCCAGCATCAAATAGCTGCGACAAACCGTCAACGCCTGCGCCTCGGGATTGGAGTCAGGCTGAAAGGCACGGATTGCATTAACCTTGGCCCGGACTGCGGCCCGGCAAGCAAGATAGAAACGTAACACAGCCATGCCTGCGAAATCACCGCTCAACTCCAGATAGGCATTCAGAAAACGATACGCCAAGTCGGAACGTTGTCCGTGCAACAAATCCATAACCAGAAAAGCCACCTCGTCGATTACGTCTATCCAGCGCAAAGCCGGATCGAATTCCAGGCTGTCGAAGGGAACAGGTTGCTTGCCGATGAACACAATATTTCCAAGGTGCAGATCGCCGTGGCATTCACGCACAAAGCCTGCGGCAAGGCGCTGCTTAAAATATTTTTCGCAGGCAACAAATTCTTTTTCCAGCGTCATTTTTAACGCCGTAACCACAGCTATATCAGCCGGTGTTTTTAAGAATGAAAATAATTGTTCGACACTTTGCCTGGCCGCAGCATGAATGGTTTCCGCTGTGCCAAAGCCGGAATCGGCTTGCGCACTGGGTAATTTACCGTGAAAAGCTGCCAGCATGCCAGCCAGTTGGTCCATATGCATAGGCTCCAACTTTCCATGAGCCAACAGGTGATCCAGTTCTTTTGCAGAAGCGAAACGGCGCATCCTGACGGCATATTCGATGGCGGGTTGTACACCGAATTCAGGTGATTCAAAATTTCCACCGATTGGAATGACTTCAAGATAACTTTTCGGTGCCAGACGGCTGTTGAGCCTGATTTCTTCCAAACAATAAAACCGGCGAGCTTCCAGACTTTTGAAATTCAGAAAACCCAGGTCAAGCGCTTTTTTTATTTTGTATGCGTAACGTCCGGCCAGCAGCACCCACGAAATGTGGGTTTCAATCAGTCGAACGCTTGTGACCACATGTGGGAAACGGTGCCTGTTTACCAATGCGGCAACAAGTGTCTGCTGGTTAGCGTAATTGTTTTGATCGTTGGGTGTAGCCATGATCCGATTTTTTCATCTGTGCGGGTTGATGATATTGGCCTTGATCATACCGCATACGGGACGCACCCGATGAGACGAACCAAGGCTAACTTCGCCTTCGTCTCTAAACCACCCCCCATGTTCATGTGGTCGTGTAATATACGCTCCCCAAGCATTCAA
>CAIRAO010000412.1 GCA_903876625.1 uncultured Gallionellaceae bacterium
CGGTTAAGCGGCTAGAGCGTACTTTTCGTCGTTTGCGACTATTGGTTTTCCAGCTGATTTACGAGGTTGCGGGTCCTCGGTATGCCCTACGTTGCTTTGCCACCCACGTCGAAGCCAGGTCACCCCCGATTCGATATGTTTACAACTTACTTTGCATTATAGCAGGTGAGGTAGGCATCGTGTTAAGGGCTTCCCTTAGATGGCTTTGGCGTTCTGCAGGAAACGAGTCATGTGTCTATCTGCTTTGGTGGCGTGAGAAGAGAACCAGTCTAGCAACAACAACTCGGTGCGGAAGGAAATATAACGCGGATCATCAATTTCAGACAGAGTTCTCTTTTCTAGCTCCTTATAATTTTCGATAAAACGTTTGTGTTCTTGCTGGTGACTCTCCGAGAAAGGATATTTATGCAAACGCATCAGTTCTTCTTCAATAGGGAACATACTGCGGGTATGTTCGTCCAAAAATGCAAATATTTCGCGAAAGCTATCAGTATTTCCCTGTTTGATCTGGACAATAAGCAGGTTGATCATATCGAGCAATTTTCGATGTGAATTGTCGAGCGATTCCAATCCGTTTAGAAATTCATCTTTCCAACTCAATCCAAACTCAAACTCGCCGGTACTCCAATGCTGTCCGGTTGCCTGGTATTCCTGGCAGCGCTCAAGATAAATCTGCGCAGGGTAGTCGTTAGGTGCGATCTCTACGCATTTTTTCAACAATCCGATCGCGCGCGGAATCTCTTTCAAATGGTAATAGGCGATGGCTTCATCGAATAGAGGTTGGCAGGCCACTTTGCAACTGCGCAAATCAGCAGGGTCGTTATCGAAAACTTCATAGATTGAAAGTGGCTGTAATTTTCCTTTAACCCGGATACGGTCCAGAAATCGAATGTGATATTTGGTTGGGTTGGTCAGGTCATACAAGGTGTTTTGGCTAATGATCAGAGGAGCGTGATATGTTTTAGTGGCTTCTTCCAAGCGTGCAGTGAGGTTGACCGCATCTCCGATCACGGTACTGTCCATGCGGTTAGTTCCGCCTACGGTGCCGATCATTACCCTGCCAGTATTCAAACCGATACCGATCTGTATCGGTATGTAGCCTGCACGAATTCGACCGGCGTTGTATTGAACCAAGCGCTCCAGCATGGCAATAGCGCCATTTACGGCATCATCTGCGCCGAACGCGAATAAAGCCATGATCGCGTCACCGATGTATTTGTCGATGATGCCGCGATGCTTGCTGATAACAGGCTCCATCTGACTCAGATAGGAATTGATGAATTCGAAATTCTCGGCCGGTGTCAATGATTCAGATAAAGGAGTGAAATCGCGAATATCGGAAAACATGATGGTCATTTTGCGCTCGACCTGATCGCCAAGTTTGACATCGACAATGCTTTTTACATCGAGCAGATTGAGCAACTGGTGCGGGATCAGGCGGCCATAAGCAATCTCGGTTTGCTGCAAAAGTGTCAGTGCTTGCTGGTGAGCATAGATCACTTTGTTAAGAATTTCTTGCAGACCTTCCTTAGAGGCGGCGAATTGCGGCGGACTTTCTCCAGTTGATTTTGATTCGTCGTTCATGCTCCGCTCCGAAGGTATTTCTTTTTGTAGCGGGGATAATAATACCGCTGATTTAAGTTTCTATGTGGTGAAGCAATTCAAGCGGGGTCTGCACACGCCCCGCAGCTTGCCAGGAATTGAGATCGGCACTTGGGTCAATATAGCCGTATTGAGCGATGATGCCCTGCATTTTGGCCGCATTGGCGGCTTCCATATCCCGCTTGTCATCGCCCAGATACAAACAATTTTCGGGTGCAATATCAATTAGTTTGGCCGCATGCAGCATCGGCATAGGGTGCGGTTTGGCAAAGGCGCAGGTATCACCGCTAACCATGCAACCCGCACGATTGGCGTAACCAAGCGCCTGCATCAATAGCACAGTGAATCGATGCGGTTTATTGGTGACGATGCCCCATTTCAAGTCGCGCTGCTCTATTGCCGCAATCAATTCGGGCATGCCCGTGAATAAAGAGGTGTGGTCGCAGATATGGGCCGTGTAGTAGTTAAGGAACTCTTCTCGCAATTTGGCAAATTGAGGATTATCGGGCGTGATGCCAAAACCCAAGCCAAGCAGCCCAATTGTTCCGTGCGAGGCTTGTAAACGCGATTTTTCTATCGGGACCGGTGGCAGGTCATGCAGTGCAAGTACATGGTTTAGTGCTGCGCCAAGATCGGGCGCGGTATCGGCGAAAGTACCATCAAGGTCGAACAGAACCCCTTTAATCACGACGGCATGCGATCAAATAATTGACGTCGGTGTCTTTGCCCAATGCATAGCTTTTGTGCAACGGATCGTAGCTCATGCCCGTTATGTCCGAAACATTCAGTCCTGCATTTCTGCACCACTGAGCCAGCTCGGAAGGCTTGATGAATTTAGCGTAATCATGCGTCCCTCTCGGTAGCAGCTTCAGCATGTATTCAGCACCAATAATTGCGTAAAGATACGATTTTGGATTACGGTTTAGCGTTGAGAAAAATACATGACCATCTGAGTTGACCAGTTTGGCACAGGCCGATACCACCCCAGCCGGATCCGGAACGTGTTCCAGCATTTCCATGCAGGTGACGACGTCATAGAAACCCGGACGTTCTTCAGCCAGAGTTTCAACAGCCACTTTGCGATATTCGACTTGCTTGCCGCTTTCGAGTAAATGCAGCTTGGCGACCTGCAGGGATTTTTCTGCGAGGTCGATGCCAGTAACGGATGCACCGGAAGCCGCCATGCTTTCAGCCAAAATGCCACCGCCACAGCCCACATCCAGTACGTTCTTGCCGGAAAGTGATGAAGTGCGGTCTATATACCCCAACCGAAGGGGATTGATCTCGTGCAACGGCCTGAACTCGCTTTGCGGGTCCCACCATTTGTGGGCAAGAAGAGAGAATTTTTCAAGTTCGATAGGATCGACGTTCGGCATGGCTTTGATTTTAAATTGACAGATAGCTGACTTTAACAAAACTCTGCTCAATCACCAAACTGAAGATGGTCTAAGGGTAGTCGGCAGGGTGGGGGGGTGTGCTAGAATACGCACTTTGCTTTTCCGCACTACTTGCATTTTTATTAAGGTCGCTCATGGAACAACAATTCGCCAAAGAAACCCAGCCAGTCAGCCTTGAAGAGGAGATGCGCAAGTCTTATCTGGAATACGCGATGAGCGTCATTGTAGGGCGTGCATTGCCTGACGCACGGGATGGACTTAAGCCTGTACATCGCAGAGTATTGTTCGCCATGCACGAGCTTTCCAACGACTGGAACCGGGCTTACAAGAAATCGGCACGTATTGTTGGTGATGTGATCGGTAAATACCACCCGCACGGTGATACGGCGGTGTATGACACCATTGTGCGTATGGCGCAGGACTTTTCTTTGCGTTATCCCTTGGTCGATGGTCAGGGTAACTTCGGGTCGGTGGATGGGGATAATGCGGCGGCGATGCGTTATACCGAAATCCGCATGGAGCGCATTGCGCACGAACTGCTGGCTGATCTTGATAAAGAAACGGTCGATTTCGGGCCGAACTACGACGGATCCGAACATGAGCCTTTGGTTTTGCCTGCACGTTTTCCCAATCTGCTCGTAAATGGTTCTTCCGGTATCGCCGTGGGAATGGCGACCAACATTCCGCCGCACAATCTTTCCGAAGTAATTGATGCCTGTTTTGCGCTGTTGAAAAATCCGGATATTGATATTGAAGAATTGATCGACATTGTTCCCGCTCCCGACTTCCCGACAGCCGGGTTTATTTATGGTTTGGCGGGCGTGAAAGAAGGTTACCGCACCGGGCGCGGTCGTGTCGTGATGCGTGGACGTACCCACTTTGAAGATATCGGCAAAGGCGACCGGCAGGCCATCATTATCGACGAGTTGCCCTATCAGGTGAACAAGGCCAATCTACTGATAAAAGTAGGTGAGTTAGTTCGGGAAAAGAAGATCGAAGGCATAACCGAGATTCGCGATGAGTCGGATAAATCCGGTATGCGCGCAGTGATCGAATTGCGTCGCGGTGAGATGCCGGAAGTGATCCTCAATCATCTCTACAAGCAGACGCAGTTGCAGGATAGCTTTGGCATGAACATGGTGGCCTTGCTCGATGGCCAGCCGCAATTACTTAATCTAAAGCAGTTCCTTGACGCATTCCTGCGCCATCGCCGCGAAGTTGTCACGCGTCGGACTATTTTTGAACTGCGCAAAGCGCGCGAGCGCGGCCATGTGTTGGAAGGGCTGGCGGTTGCCCTGTCCAACGTGGACGAGATCATTGCGCTGATCAAGGCGGCGGCAACCCCCGCAATTGCCAAGCAAGAGTTGATGGCTAAAGCTTGGCGGTCATCGCTGGTGGAAGAAATGGTAAGACGGGTAAGCGATGCATCGCGTCCTGAATCCTTGGCTCCCGAATTCGGTATGCAGGGCGAAGGTGATCAGCGAGCGTACAAGCTTTCCGATGTGCAGGCACAAGCGATTTTGGAATTGCGTTTGCAACGTTTGACCGGCTTGGAACAGGACAAGATCGTAGGTGAATATCGCGACGTGATGGACACCATCACCGACCTGCTCGACATTTTGGCGAAACCGGAACGTGTTACGCAGATCATTCACGACGAATTGGTCGCCATCAAATCGCAATATGGCGACAAGCGCCGCAGCGAGATCGTTACGCATACGCATGATATGAGCATGGAAGATTTCGTCACGCCGGAAGATGTGGTCGTCACACTGTCGCATAGCGGCTACATGAAGGCACAGAAACTGGATGAATATCGCGCGCAAAAACGCGGTGGGCGCGGCAAACAGGCTGCCTCAACCAAGGAAGATGATTTTGTCGATAACTTGTTTATCGCCAATACTCACAATTACATTCTGTGCTTCTCCAGTCGTGGTCGAGTGTATTGGCTCAAAGTTTATGATGTGCCACAGGGCACGCGCACGATGCGCGGCAAGCCTATCGTGAACCTGTTGCCGTTGGAGGGCGATGAAAAGATCAACGCTATTCTGCCGGTAAAAGAATTTACCGATGATCAATTTGTATTTTTCGCGACTTCTGATGGAACTGTGAAGAAGACTCCGTTGTCTGAGTTTGCGAACCCGCGCAAGGCTGGAATTATCGCCATCAATCTGGATGAAGGCGATTTCCTCATTGGTGTGGCGATCACCGACGGCAAACACGATGTGATGTTGTTCTCGGATGAAGGCAGAGCGGTACGTTTTGAAGAAAATGATGTGCGTCCGCTGGGCCGTGCAACTCGTGGCGTTCGCGGCATGAGCTTGGTCAAGGGCGGCAAAGTGATCGCGTTGCTGGTGGCTGAGAATGAAGAGCAGACCGTGCTGACCGCGACCGAGAATGGGTTTGGTAAGCGCACGCCGATTGTTGAGTACACTCGTCACGGGCGTGGTACGCAAGGAATTATAGCGATCCAGACTTCCGATCGTAACGGTAAAGTGGTAGCTGCAACGCTGGTCAATGCCGAAGACGAGATTATGCTGATCGGCACCAACGGCGTGATGATTCGTACTCGCGTCAAGGAAATCCGCGAGATGGGTCGCACTACGCAAGGCGTAACGCTGATTAATCTGGCTAAGGAAGACAAGTTGGCCGGTTTGAGCCGGATTGCCGATCCTGACCCTGATGATGAGTCAGATGATGATTCAGGTGACTCGCCAACCACGGTGGATGCAGAATAAAGACTGTTGATCTTGAATTTTTAAATATTTTAATCTTTGGGGAGCAAAAATAGCATGACAATTTACAACTTTAGCGCAGGTCCGGCAGTACTACCGCATGAGGTGTTGCAACAGGCCCGAGAAGAATTACTTGATTGGCACGGTAGCGGCATGTCGGTGATGGAAATGTCGCATCGTGGCAAAGAATACATGAGTATTCAAGCCGAGGCAGAGAAGGATTTACGTGAACTTTTGACTATTCCTGCCAATTACAAAGTATTGTTTCTGCAGGGCGGTGCCAGCCAACAATTTGCAATGGTGCCGATGAATTTGCTGCGCGGTAAAAAATCAGCAGATTATGTCAATACCGGTGAGTGGTCGAAGAAGGCCATCAGCGAAGCGAAGAAATTTGGTGCTGTCAATGTGGTAACGACCGGTGCGGACAAGAATTTTTCTTATATTCCTGCGTTCGACACTTGGCAGCGGGATCCGGATGCGGCGTATTTGCATTACACCCCGAATGAAACGATCGGCGGAGTTGAGTTTAACTGGGTGCCTGATAGTGGTGCAGTTCCGCTGGTAGCCGATATGTCATCCAATATTATGTCGCGCCAGATTGAGGTAAACAAATTTGGTTTGATCTATGCCGGAGCGCAAAAAAATATTGGACCGGCAGGTTTGACCATCGTTATTGTGCGCGAGGATTTAATCGGTCAGGTATTGGCCGGAACGCCGACCATGCTGGATTACAAGACTCATTCCGAAAATGATTCGATGTATAACACGCCACCAACTTATGGCATCTATATCGCCGGGCTGGTGTTCCAGATGTTGAAGCGCAAAGGCGGCATTGCCGCGATGGAAAAGACCAATATCGCCAAGTCAAATTTGCTTTACAGCGCGATAGATGCAAGCAATGGCTTCTATCATTGTCCAGTTGCCAAGTCTGACCGTTCACGTATGAATATTCCGTTCACGCTGAAAGATGCTGCACTCGATGGCGATTTTCTCAAACAGGCAGATGCACGGGGGTTGTTGCAACTGAAAGGACACCGTTCAGTCGGGGGCATGCGTGCTTCAATTTATAATGCGATGCCTCTGGAAGGCGTGCAGACTTTAGTTAATTTCATGAACGAGTTCGCAAAATTACATGGCTAAGACTTTTCAGGTATTAACGCTTAACAAAATCGCGGCAATCGGCCTGAACCGCTTGCCTGAGACACGCTATGCCACAGGTACTGAGATTGCAAAGCCGGATGCGATTCTGGTGCGCTCGCAAGACATGCTGGAAATGAATATTCCTTCCAGTGTGTTGGCCATCGCACGCGCAGGTGCTGGTACCAACAACGTGCCGGTGAAAAAAATGAGCGAGCGCGGTATACCAGTATTCAATGCACCCGGTGCGAATGCCAACGCGGTCAAGGAATTGGTCATTACCGGCATGTTGCTTGCATCGCGAAATATTGTTCCTGCACTGAAATTTGTCTCGGGATTGCAAGGCGACGATGCGACGATGCACAAACTGGTTGAGGATGGCAAAAAGCACTATGCCGGTATTGAGTTGCGCGGCCGCACGCTGGGCATCATCGGTCTTGGGGCTATTGGCCGTCTGGTAGCCGATGCAGCCATTGGGCTCGGCATGCAGGTGATCGGCTATGACCCTGAAATTACTGTGGATGCTGCGTGGAGCTTGCCTTCGCAAGTCAAGAAGGCAAACAGCGTGGAAGACCTGCTCAAGCACAGCGACTTTGTCACTTTGCATGTGCCATTGCTGGAGGCCACTCGAAATCTGATCAATGAAAAACGCGTGCAGGTGATGAAGGAGGGCAGCGTGCTGCTCAATTTCTCCCGCGATGGCATCGTGAATGAAGATGCAGTATTGTCAGGATTGACAAACAAGCATATTCGCAACTATGTATGTGATTTTCCCACCAACAAAACGCAAGATAACCCGGCTGTTATTGCGCTGCCGCACCTGGGTGCATCCACACTGGAGGCGGAAGACAATTGTGCCGTGATGGTGGTGGATCAACTACGAGATTATCTGGAGCACGGTAATATTGCAAATACGGTGAATTTTCCGAATATGGCTATGCCGCGCGAATCGGCATATCGTCTCGCGATTGCCAATGCCAACGTACCCAATATGCTGGGACAAATTTCTACTGCACTCGCTGCAGCCGGAATCAACATCCATAATATGATGAACAAGTCGCGCGGTGACATGGCCTATACCATGGTGGATACTGATAGTGCCACTCCACCCGAATTGATCGTACAGATTGCGGCTATTTCCGGCGTGTTGATGGTGCGTGACTTGCCTCTGGAAACATAAATGGCTTACTGATATCCGCATGAACGATAACTTAAAACAATTTCGTGAACAGATAGACCGGATTGATGACGAGTTGTTAAAGCTCGTTAATGAACGTGCCGCTTTGGCGCAGCAGATCGGTCATGTCAAAGGCAATAGCGCTGTCCTTCGTCCGGAACGCGAAGCGCAGGTATTGCAGCGAATGTCGGTAACTAATTCAGGTCCGTTATCAAACCAAGGCGTGATTCAATTGTTCACTGAGATCATGTCGCAATGCCGGGCGCTTGAGGCACCATTACGAGTCGCATATCTAGGTCCGCGCGGTACTTTTAGCGAGGCGGCAGTGATGCAACGTTTTGGCAAAGCAAGCGAAGGTCTGCCTGTGGATTCCATTGACGGCGTGTTTACTGCTGTTGAAAGTGGTGCTGTGAATTATGGTTTGGTTCCGGTAGAAAATTCTACTGAAGGGGCTATCGGCCGTACACTCGATCTGTTGCTCAACAGCAATTTAAATATCTGCGGCGAAGTGCTGTTGCAAGTTCATCAATGTGTATTGTCAAATGAAAATGATTTGTCGCTTATTCGCAAAATCTATTCACACCCACAATCTTTTGGGCAATGCCAAGGTTGGTTGAATGCGCATCTCCCGAATGCTGAAAGGAATACCGCATCCAGTAATGCTGATGCTGCTCGACTGGCTGCAGAAGAATCATTTGCGGCAGCAATTGCAGGAGAGCAGGCAGCTGAGCATTTCAAATTGAAAGTGTTGGCGCAAAATATTGAAGATGATGCACGCAACACGACGCGTTTTCTTGTGATTGGCAAGCAGGAAGTTGCGCCTTCGGGCAAGGATAAAACATCTTTTGTCATGTCTGCGGCGAATCGTCCCGGGGCGGTGCATGATCTGCTGGTTCCATTGGCGCAGTACGGCGTGTCAATGACCAAACTGGAATCTCGCCCGTCAAGAACGGGGCTTTGGGAATATGTATTTTACGTGGATATTGAAGGTCATCAAGCTGATTCCAAAGTGGCTGCCGCGCTGAACCAACTCAAGCAGATCGCTGCTTTCGTCAAGGTACTGGGTTCTTATCCGGTGGCCGTCTAAAGAATTAATCAAACAAGGTACTTATGAATTACTGTGATTTAGCTCCACCTTATATTAGGGCCATTGCGCCCTATCAGCCCGGTAAACCCATCTCTGAGTTAGAGCGCGAATTGGGTATTGCCGGCATCGTTAAACTGGCCTCGAATGAGAACCCGCTGGGTGCAAGCTCGGCGGCTGTCGCGGCGATGAAAGAGGCGATCAAAACCATCGCACTTTACCCGGATGGCAATGGCTTTAATCTTAAAGATGCACTGGTGAAGCGTTATGATGTGACGCATGCCAACGTGATATTGGGCAACGGCAGCAATGATCTGCTTGAGCTTGCGGCACGGGCTTTTTTGTCACCCGGTGACAAAGTCGTCTATTCGGCGCATGCATTTGCGGTATATGCATTGGCGACACAAGCTGTCGGTGCAACCGGGTTTAGTGTGCCGGCAACAAAAGGTTATGGCCATGATTTGCCTACCATGCTTAAGACGGCGAAAGCCAAAAAAGTAAAAATTGTATTCATCGCGAATCCCAATAATCCGACCGGTACATTTCTGACTCCCGATGAATTGTTGGTTTTCATGCGTGGTTTGCCTCCGGAGATTCTGGTTGTGCTGGATGAGGCATACAACGAATATTTGCCCAAAGAAAATCACTACGATTCTGTTGTATGGCTCAAAGAATTTCCAAACCTTATCATTACACGCACCTTCTCCAAAGCTTATGGATTGGCCGGTTTACGTGTTGGCTTCGCGATGGCACATGAGCAGATTACCGACATGATGAATCGTGTGCGTCAACCGTTTAATGTGAACAGTGTAGCGCAAGCTGCAGCGGTAGCAGCATTGCGCGATGTTTCTTTTGTAAAGAAGACTTTTGAGTTGAATCGACGGGGAATGGAGCAGATCACCGATGGTTTGACCAAACTGGAATTGGAATATATCCCATCTTTCGGCAATTTTGTTGCATTCAGAATCGGCAATGCGACTGAAATTTACAGGCGCTTGCTCGAACTGGGTGTGATCATCCGCCCGATAGCCAATTACGATATGCCGGACTGGATGCGTGTGAGCATCGGTCTGGAAAGTGAAAACGCAAAATTTCTGCATGCGCTCAAGCATGCAATCGGAGAAGTAAATTGATTATCGTAATGGGAAATGAAACGACTGAAGCACAGGTCGACACAGTCGTAAAAAAACTGGAAGGGGCGGGTTTAAAAGCCAATATTTCACGTGGAATAGAGCGCACTGTCATTGGCGCTATTGGCGATGAAAAGAATCTGACGGCCAGCATGTTCACTTCCTTGCCGGGTGTTGAATCTGCGATGCACATTGCGAAGCAATACAAGATCGTATCGCGTGAGTCACATAAGCAAGATACGGTTGTCGATATTGCGGGCGTGCCCTTGGGTGGAAAACAAATTCAAATTATTGCCGGTCCATGCTCGGTTGAAACACAGGATCAGATGGATTTGTCCGCAAAATTTGTGAACGAAGCCGGTTGCCGATTAATGCGTGGTGGCGCGTTCAAACCGCGTACCAGCCCCTATTCCTTTCAAGGCCATGGCGTTGAAGGTCTGGACATGTTCCGAAAGTCTGCAAGTAAATACAAATTGCCCATCGTTACCGAATTGATGGATGCGCGGCAGTTGGATGCATTCTTGGAATACGACGTGGACGTGATTCAGATCGGCACGCGTAATATGCAGAATTTCGATTTGCTCAAAGAAGTCGGTCGCACCAACAAGCCGGTAATCCTTAAGCGAGGTATGTCTGCAACCATTTCAGAATGGCTGATGGCGGCTGAATATATTGCAGCGGGCGGCAATCACAACATCATCTTCTGTGAACGTGGAATTCGTACTTTCGAAACTTATTACCGTAACGTACTGGATGTGACTGCGATTCCTGTGCTGAAAAAAGAAACGCACTTGCCCGTGATCGTTGATCCTTCGCATGCAGGTGGTAAGGCATGGATGGTTCCAGCATTGTCACAAGCTGCAGTTTCTGCAGGCGCGGATGGACTGCTGGTCGAAATGCACCCAAGCCCTTGCGATGCATGGTGCGACGCCGATCAGGCACTTACACCGGATGAGTTGAAAAAACTGATGGGCACGCTGGGTGCGATTGCTGGGGCGATTGGGCGAACACTGTAAATAAATGTAATGTAGGCCGAGCTTCAGAGTTAAGCTTACCCTACGAGTTCTTTGAAGCGGGAGGTTTTATGGGTATTACCTACGCAGATTTAAGATTAGCCAACGATGCGCGCGACGATTTGGAAGAAATCAACGCAAACGCGGTTGTGGATACTGGTGCGTTACATTTATGCATTCCCGAACACGTCGCAGCACAGCTACAACTAAAGGTTCGTTCGCAGCGCGAAGTTCAAACTGCTGACGGAAAATCGCATCTGGTGGACTACGTTTCTCCAGTGAGAATATCCCTGCTTGGACGGGAGTGCACCACTGGTGCGTTGGTCATTGGCAATCAAGTGTTGTTGGGCGCAATCCCAATGGAAGACATGGATTTAATTATTGAACCGGCCAAGCTTCGGGTAAGCGTGAATCCGTTTAGTCCGAATATTCCCCTGTCGATGGCCAAGGGATTGAAATAATAGGCATGGAATGAACAAGGTCGTTATCTTCGGTGTTGGTCTAATCGGCGGCTCGTTCGCTCTGGCATTGCGCAAAGAACAGGCGGTACATGAATTCGTCGGTTTCGGACGCAGTGCAGCTTCACTAGAACAAGCAAAACAGCTTGGTATCATCGACCGCATCGGAGACGATGTTGCACGTGAAGTCTGTGATGCCGATCTGATCTTGCTGGCGACCCCTGTGGCGCAAATGGCAGAGCTATTCGCGCGCATCGCACCACATCTTGGTACACATACCCTTGTTACTGATGGTGGTAGTACAAAGTGTGATGTAGTGGCTGCCGCGCGCGCCAATCTGGGTGACAAGATTGCGCAGTTTGTTCCGGCTCATCCTATTGCGGGGGCAGAGAAGAGCGGGGCAGCTGCCGCACTGGCTGATCTGTATCAAGCCAAAAAAGTGGTGCTCACGCCAATTCCGGAAAACTCAAAAGAAACCGTGGCGAGAGTGCGCAAAGCATGGGAGTTGTGCGGTGCAGTGGTAAGTGAATTGACACCTCAACAGCACGATGAAGTTTTCGCCGCAGTGAGTCATCTGCCGCATTTGCTGTCGTTCGCATTGGTACATGATTTGGCGCAACGCGACAACCGTGATCAATTACTTTCATTCGCTGCCAGCGGCTTTCGCGACTTCACCCGTATTGCGGCTAGCTCGCCGGAAATGTGGCGCGACATCAGCCTCGCCAACCGTGATGCTTTGATGCGCGAAGTGAAACGATATGCTGATGAACTCTATGTTGTCTATCAAGCGCTGGAAAATAAGGACGCTGCTAAGTTGGAAGAGATTTTTAGTTTGGCACGTGAAGTTCGCAATACCTGGAGTCAACAATAAGCAGTTTGTGTAGGGTGTAATAAGCGTAGCGCATTACGCCGAATGCATTACATACGGCGCAATGCCCGATGGTTATTGCGCCCTACGCTGGCTGATTACTCTCCATGAACCACAGTGCAATATTGCCCGTATAAATATAGAATGTTCAAGGTAGAGTGGTCAACTGTAGCGACCTTTGTGATTCCCCCGTCTTTTTTTGCCCCCTCAATTGAAGCATCACCGACAGCAACTAACCCCAAGATACTCATAGCACAAGCCTCTCCCTTTTTTGGTGAAGTAACAGTAGGGTTGCTAACTCCGCCATCCCATTTTGTAACATTCACTGCCGCAAATAGTGGCGAGGTAGAACATCCAGATAGAGATAAAAGTGCTATGGAAGCTAGAACGTAAACTACTAATCTTGCAATCTTCATATTAATTTTCCTTTTATTATCCCAATGCTTTGAAGCTAAAGCTGGGTAACTTGATGCTATACCTACAGCACCACTTGCGCAATATGCCAAACTGCCTAGATACTTCAGCTAAAGTAGTGCCTACGGAAATAAAATAGACAAGTGCCCACGCGTGGTTTTCGCTTTTCCCTTCCCCAGTTCCGCCACCGAGTAGAACAGGCTTGTCAGGGAATTCTGACTAATACGTTTGAGCGCGTGGCCATGTAGAGGATCATGCGAATTTATGAGGAAGTCTGACCAGTCCAGCAACGCAGAGGACCTCGCAGAGGTGGCGGATTGGGGTCGCCTTCTTTTTGATTTTAAATAAGGGCGTATCTCCATACTCCCCAACAACCGGCGAAGTTCTTTTTACCATCGGGCAATCCTGTTCCCCTCTGGTATCATACTATTCTCAAATTTATTAAACCCAACCCGCTGTTTGGTTCGCTCTCAATGACATCCGATAATTTTCTTGATCTTCCCCCGTTAATATCTGCTCGCGGCACGGTGCGTTTGCCTGGCTCTAAGAGTATTTCTAATCGCGTGTTGCTGCTGGCCGCGCTGGCACAAGGTGTGACGGTGGTGCGCGACCTGCTGCATTCCGATGACATTGAACGCATGCTGGATGCGTTGCGTATTTTAGGTGTCCAGGTGGAATCTCTGGGTGATAACGTGTATCGCGTGACCGGTTGCGGTGGAAACTTTCCAAATAAAAATGCAAAACTTTTTTTGGGTAATGCAGGAACGGCATTTCGTCCATTGACTGCAGCACTAGCTTTAGCGGGCGGACGTTATGAACTATCCGGTGTCGCGCGCATGCATGAGCGTCCGATTGGCGACTTGGTGGATGCGCTTCGTCAACTCGGCGCCGACACCAAATATCTGGGTAATGAAGGATTTCCTCCGCTGCAGATTTCACCAGCTAAATTGTCTGGAGATACCGCACAAGTGAAAGGTGATGTATCCAGTCAGTTTCTGACTGGTTTGTTGATGGCTCTGCCGCTACTGAATCGCACGGTGAAAGTCGAAGTGGTGGGCGAGTTGATTTCAAAGCCTTACATTGAAATCACACTGGCGATGATGACGCGGTTCGGAGTTACTGTTCAACGTGATGGTTGGCGCAGTTTTACAGTGGCGGCGGGCAGTTGCTACGTTTCTCCCAAAGAGATATTCGTTGAAGGTGATGCATCCTCTGCATCCTATTTTCTTGCTGCAGGTGCAATAGGCCTCGGGCCGCTGCGCGTAGAGGGGGTTGGGAAATCGAGTGTGCAGGGCGATGTACGCTTCACTGAAGCACTGGAAAAAATGGGTGCAATTATCTCCATAGGCGAAAATTGGATCGAAGCGCGTGCGCCCTCCAATCACAAACTGAAAGCCATCGACCTCGACTGCAACCATATTCCCGATGCAGCGATGACGCTGGCGGTTGCAGCGCTGTTCGCCGACGGTACTACTACGCTGCGCAATATCGCCAGTTGGCGAGTTAAAGAGACAGACCGCATTGCAGCGATGGCGACCGAGTTGCGCAAAGTGGGTGCGACGGTGGAAGAGGGGGCTGACTATATTCGCATCTCTCCGCCAGAAATGTTCAATCATACTGCTATCGATACCTATGATGACCATCGCATGGCGATGTGTTTTTCGTTGGCCGCTTTTGGTGGTGCTGGCGTGCGTATCAGTGATCCCAATTGTGTGGCAAAAACATTCCCTGACTATTTCGAGCGTTTTGCCAAAGTGACGCACGCGGTGCCGGTGATTTCTATCGACGGCCCTTCCGCATCCGGTAAAGGCACCGTGGCGCAGCGCGTAGCGACCGCATTGGGGTTGCACTATCTTGATAGCGGTGCATTGTACCGTTTGTTGGGGTTGGCAGCACAGCGGCGCGGCATCGCGCTGGAATCTGAAGATCGCTTGGCAGAATTGGCTGGACAGGTAGATATCCGCTTTGAGGGGGCAGATATTTGGCTGGATGGCGTGAAGGTCGGCGATGAGCTGCGCACAGAAGAAGCAGGCTCGGCTGCTTCCAAAATCGCGGCCTTACCCAAGGTGCGTGCGGCTTTGCTGGATAAGCAGCGAGATTTTCGGCGTGAGCCGGGGCTGGTGGCGGACGGGCGCGACATGGCTTCGGTAGTGTTCCCCGATTCGGTTTTGAAGATATTTTTGACCGCCAGTGCCGAGGCTCGCGCAGAACGCCGCTTTAAACAGTTGAAAGAAAAAGGAATGGGTGCTAATATCGCCGCCCTTTTGCAGGATATACAGGCGCGCGACGAGCGAGATTCTCAACGTAGCGTGGCTCCTCTGCAACAGGCGCAAGGCGCGAGCTTGCTGGATACGACTACTCTGAACATTGAGCAGGCGGTGCAGGAAGTGCTAACTCGTTACCATGCGTTGGAGTCCAAATAGAGCCTTCTGTTTGGGTTTTTTAACTAACCCCCGCTTATCACGGGATTATTGTTCTGAAAGTAAATCGAAAATGACCGCTGTCGCCGAAATGGAAATGGAAAGTTTTGCCTCCCTGTTTGAAGAA
>CAIRAO010000413.1 GCA_903876625.1 uncultured Gallionellaceae bacterium
ATAGGCTTGCCAGTCGAAATTATCCACTTTTGAATCTTCTTGCACATGGCAAAGGTTTTCCGGTGAGATTGAATAAAGCAGGCCATGCGAAAATGATTGCTGATGTTCCATATCGCCCCCAATCAAAATTATAAATGATTTTCAAAGTGATATTAGTATATACAGTAATACTGTTTGTTGTAAATAGTCCGTGCTCAGGCAATCAGTTTCGAGACAAATAACTCACTGTAACTTTAATGTAACTTAATCACACCCATGGATAAGCTGATTTCGCGAAGAAAACATACTAGTCCTGCAGTCAGAGTCAACATCGCAGTAGTAAAGAAAATTGAAATCGTGCCTGATGGATCTTTATTTAATTCCGAGCCTATAAATAAGGCGGCAATGACAATACAAGTTAATAAGGCACTGGTAGTACAAAGCGTGATGGCCCAATGAATCCAGCGAGCCCGTTGAACCAAAGTCAGCATTTGAGATTTGCTTTCAGGATTTAATTTATCGTCACTTTCTTCAAGAACCCTAAAGCGATCAATTACGCGCCCAAGCCGTGTCGACAGCACGCTCAGAAATGATCCAACTCCGGTAATCAAAAACACCGGGGCAACTGCTTGCTGAACGGCATGTGCAACAGTAATAACCTCATAGGGGGCGGGCATCATTGACTCCGTAAATAGAAATGTATTTCAACCAATATGATTTCATCAGTCGGCGAAGCCAAGTGTATCTTCACAATTTAAGTTATCCAATGACACTCCGGCTAGCTTTTTGGTTTGGCGTGAGCAGGTCGAAACACTTGACATTCTTCGGGGTGCGATTCCAGATAAGCCCCCCCAACCAAGTCTATGCAATAAGGGATAGCGGGAAATACGGCATTTAAGCAATCATCAATGGCAGAGGGTTTTCCAGGTAGATTAACGATCAGACTCTTGCCTCTTATCCCCGCGGTTTGTCGCGAAAGAATTGCGGTTGGAACAAACTTCAGTGAAGCCGAACGCATAAGCTCTCCAAAACCCGGCATCATTTTCTCGCAAACCGCTTCAGTAGCCTCCGGCGTAACATCGCGTAAGGCAGGGCCCGTACCACCGGTAGTCACAATCAAACTGCAACCCACAATATCGCTCAATTCAATGAGGGTCGCTTCTATTAAAGATTGCTCGTCGGGTATCACCCTCTTGGATGCTTCCCAAGTGCTACTCAATATACGATTGAACCACGCATGAATGGCAGGGCCGCCTTTGTCTTCATATTCCCCTTTGCTTGCACGGTCAGAAATAGTCACGATGCCTAAACGGGCGATATTCATATTATTCCTCTCAATTATTTTTGATATAAAGGTGCAGCGTCAAAATACTTAATCAAAATTTCAGGAAAAAATTCGATTGGTTCAAGCGTAAAGAAAACGCCTCAGTGATATGTCACTATTGAATCACTTTAGCACTTTCATTGTCAGTGCCTGATTAAAATCTTGCGGAGTATCAAGATCGAAAAAACTTCGCAATTGCGGATCACTTATTCGCAATTCCTGTTCACTTACATATCGAACTTTAATTTTTTCAAATATTCCGCGCAAGCTTTTGTCACCTGCGACTAAACTTTCCTTCATCAAATCCAGTGTATTAGCCGCATAGAAAGCAGCCATTGGTTGAATGTGGTTCTGCACTACAGGCACGACCGCCTGATGCGATGCCCGGAGTGTTGCCAGGTACCTAATGACTGCCTCACTCACAAATGGCATATCGCAAGCCACGGCAAATATCCAAGGAGTATCGACTTGCCCAAAGGTGGCAATTATCCCCGCCAATGGGCCACTCGCCTCAAATTCGTCACATACTTGTGGAGTATCTACGTTCTCACGTAATCGTCTCACGCTGATAAGTACTTTTGGAAATATCGATTGCATCGTAGCCGTGACATGCTCAAGCAACGACTTGCCATCCAGTATCATTGATGCCTTGTCTTGTCCCATGCGGCGGGATTCGCCACCTGCCAATATGAGTGCTGTGCAATCACTTATCATGAGTCGGCGCGTTGTAAAATAAATTCGATAATGCCACTGATATCTTCTAAACAAAAATGGGGCAATTGTGGATAAACCTCATCCACATCGGTCACCATGGCGATCAAACCATCCGCAATGTCACAACGAGACAATGACGAACAGGCACGACGCAACACCTCGATTTTATTAACGTTGTCCTGTGAAAAACCTTCCGCAAAGACCAGATCGACCTCGCCCGAAAAACGCTGCGCAAGTTGCTTCAGTTCAAACTCGGCAATGCCAGTAACAACCAAATTCAAACTGTCGCCTGTTACTAGCATGCTTATCTCGGCACCAGCTTGCGTATAACGCCAGCTATCTTTTCCCGGTGTATCGATCGGTACACTATGATGTGTGTGTTTAATAGTTGCAACATGCATTCCGCGCGACTTTGACTCGAAGATCAATTTTTCGATCAAGGTGGTTTTACCAGAACCGGAGTGTCCGACGAAGGAAATGATTTTCATTGGGTTGTTGACTGCAAATACCGATACGTTTTGAATATCTTCAATAAAAATGAAATTATTTTGGCATCAGTTCCTGAGACAGCACATTCCAAGTTATTTTGAAATTTGCCAATTCATCTGCGAATTGATTACTGTCCCGAAGCTGATCTTCCAGCGCCGTAGCGGCTTGTGCGATAGCAACAGCTCCAATTCCCAAAGCGCCCCCTTTTAAATAATGTAACTTCTGCATCGCAGTCTGATAATCACTTTGCTCGATGCAGGCCAGAATTTCAGGAACGATCACAGATGAATCGGTATACATTTCACCAATCTGATTCAATACTTCTTCCTCAGAATCGAATAGTTCTACTAATTCTGAAATTCGATGTCTATCAAATCCAAGTGACTCAAGCCTGTCTATACTTATGTTCACTAATTTCATCCAAAAGATTTATTAATAAATTCCATTTGCAAAATACGGCAAGCAAACGCCAACAAGTTACGGATGCTGCGTCACCCACAAATCACCTTGCGGTGTGATCTCTTTTTTCCAAATTGGCACACGTTGCTTCAGTTCGTCTATTATCCAGCGGCAAGCTTCAAGTGCAGCTACCCGATGTTCCGCACCTGCTGCGATAAATACAATGTTGTCGCCCCCCTTAACGGTTCCGATTCGATGCACAATGCGTGCGTCCATCAAACCAAACTTCTCTATAGCGTCGGCACGCAATTGCTCCATCTCTGAAAGTGCCATGCTCCCGTAGGCATCAAAACTTATTTCTGAAACTTCACGCCCTTCTGAAAAATCGCGGGCGCAACCCAAAAATGTACCGATTCCCCCCATGCGTTTGGAGCCGGCCTTCAAAGCTGCGACTTCTTCGTCTTGGGAAAAGTCTTCCAATTGAATACGGACTGGGTTCTTCATTTAACTTACCTTATTGCCTCAGATTGATATCTTTTCTACGAATTATTTATTTGATTTTGAGAGGATGGCAACATTGTTTAATGCAATCTAGCCGCCCGAGAATTTAGCCATGAAAGCAACTTCATTGTTATCTGCAAGTATGACCGACATATCGCGAACGTGCTCGCCATTAACCGCGGTAAAACATACTATCTCAAACGCGTGTGGAAATTGTGCAGCGAGTTCATCACGAAGATCCTGCAAACGCAAACCAGTGCGAAATTCTTTAGCCACATTGCTTTTACCAATACGTTCTGCAACAGGTCCAAAAAACATCACTTTGATCATGTTGATTCTCCGCGCTTCCACACTCCACTTTTACCACCATGCTTTTCTTCCAGTTGCACGTTCTCGATGCGCATGCCACGATCAGTCGCTTTGCACATATCGTAGATGGTAAGCAGTGCAATATTGGCAGCACACAACGCTTCCATCTCAACACCGGTTTGTCCCAAGCAACTTGCTGTAACTTTTACCTTCATACCTACACATCCGCTGGAATCAGGCTCTGTTATTTCGCTGAACGCAACGTCCACGCCGCTGAGTGCAATGTTATGACACATCGGAATAATATCTGAAGTGCGTTTGGCCGCCATCACAGCACCAACATCTGCCACGGTGAGCACATCACCCTTGGCAATATTCCCTAAACGTATTCTCTCCAACGTTGCTGTTTGCATACGCAAAATACCGCTCGCAATGGCAATGCGTACAGTCTCATTTTTTTCCGAGACATCTACCATGCGTGCTCGCCCTGTTTTGGAAAAATGGGTCAAATCATTCATAAGATTTCCATATTTGAATCACTCTCCAGTATGTGACATGAATCACACGATCTGTGGTTCTGATTTTGACATATCGAATATAAGTGCTTCCGGTTTTAGATTTGCCGCTTGTGCGATCAATTCCCGCAATAAAATTTCATCATCTGACCTGACCTCACCGCTGAAACTAAATCACAGCGGTCGGTACCGATAGACGCAAATTTTTTTCGTCCAAAGGTGTCTTGAATTAATTCCACGGTATTGGGTCCCACTGAGTCGAATTGATTTTCATTCCCCTGTTTACTCTACCCTTGAACGATAGAGCATGGTTTTTGTTAATTCTACTTTACCAATGGTAACGCATCACGGACTATTGAGGAAAGTTCAACATCACCTATTTCTCGAACATATTGCAGCAGAGCGTTTCGCATGCGAGGCTCCCAGTTTTTTTGGATGTGGGCAGCTACATCCTTAACTGCCTTATCCCGATTGGGCATAGCTTCGAAAAATGAACCAATCTGGTTTGCCATTTTGATCAAATTTTCAGGTTTCATAACGCACTTCCTTGCAGCCGTTGAGCGTGGGTATAAATCGCACAGCTTGATCCGCGCAAAAAGCCCACTAGTGTGACATTTAGTTTGTCCGCCAAACGCACTGCGGCAGCAGTTGGAGCAGAAACTGCGGCAAGAATACCGTAACCCAGAGAAGCACATTTTTGCACCATTTCAAAACTGGCCCTGCTGGTAATAAGCAATGCACCTTCGTTGTTTGCATCGATGCCTGCCAAGGCACCCAGGGTTTTATCCAGTGCGTTGTGTCGGCCAACGTCTTCCCTCACATGACTAATTTGTCCTGCGGCATCGACATGGCAGGCAGCATGAACAGCCCCAGTCGTTTGCTGCAAAGTCTGTAGCGCCGGCAATAGCCGCATACCCTCATACAGTGCTGCAAATTGAAAATTTCCGCCCGGGGAAACTCGCGGCAGATCTCGTATGACCTGTCGCAAACTTTCCGCGCCACACAACCCGCATCCGGTACGGCCTGCCAAGCTGCGGCGGTGCTCTTTAAGTCGAGCGAAAGAACCTCCTGCAATTTCCAATCGTAGCGTGATACCTTCAGCAGCCTCCTCTATCTCGATATCAAAAATTTCGCTTCGCCGTTCAACTATTCCCTCGGTTAGACTAAAACCCAACGCAAAGTCTTTGAGATCATGTGGTGTAGCCAACATGACTGTGTGAGAAATACCATTGAACTCGAAAGCAACCGGAATTTCTTCCGCCACAGCGTCCATATCCGGAGCACGTCCAGGTCGAGTAACGGAAAGTTGTAACTGCGTTTTCATGCGTGAATCGCTCCGACAAGTAAGCGATGTTGTTCTTTATCTTCAATCGCATTACGCAACTGCCATTCAGATGGCTGATCAACGCGCACTAGCTCAACCGCTGTCACTTTGTATTCCGGGCAGTTGGTAGCCCAATCAGAGTTGTCGGTCGTAATTACGTTGGCACCCGATTCCGGAAAGTGGAATGTGGTGTAGACGACGCCGGGTTGCACGCGTGTAGTCACCGTTGCGCGCAATACGGTTTCTCCGGCACGTGAACGAATCCCAACCCAGTTACCTTCGACGATGCCGCGTTCTTCCGCATCATGAGGATGAATCTCTAAAATATCTTCGTCGTAAAAGCGTACGTTCTCGGTGCGCCGAGTCTGTGCGCCCACATTGTATTGCGAGAGTATGCGCCCCGTTGTCAGCAACAGCGGATATTTTCGAGTTACTTTTTCGGATGTCGGCACATATTGCGTAATGAGAAACCTCCCCTTGCCGCGCACGAAATGATCGACGTGCATGATTGGCGTTCCTTCCGGCGTATCCTCATTGCATGGCCATTGCAGACTGCCCAAGTGGTCCAACTTGTCGTAACTAACCCCGGCGAAGGTCGGCGTCAATTGCGCAATTTCATCCATGATTTGCGACGGGTGATCGTAATGCATAGCATAACCCAGCGCATTAGAGAGGCCCATTGTTGCTTCCCAATCAGCTAATCCTGCCAGAGGTGGCATCGCCTTGCGAATGCGTGAAATACGGCGCTCTGCATTGGTGAAAGTGCCGTCTTTTTCGAGGAAAGAAGCACCAGGCAAAAATACATGCGCGAACTTTGCCGTTTCGTTCAAGAATAGATCTTGCACAACGACAAACTCCATCGCAGAAAGCGCTGCTTGCACGTGTTGAGTATTCGGATCGGATTGTGCCGGATCTTCTCCATGGCAATAAAGTCCTAGGAAGCTTCCATCGAGGGCCGCTTCCAACATATTTGGGATGCGCAAACCCGGCTCGGATTGAATCTTGACGTTCCAGTTCTTTTCAAATTGTTCGCGAGTGATCGTGTCGGAAACATGGCGATAGCCTGGCAACTCGTGGGGGAAACTTCCCATATCGCAGGAACCTTGCACATTATTCTGTCCGCGCAAAGGATTCACACCCACACCTTCACGCCCAACGTTTCCAGTCGCCATGGCAAGGTTAGCAATTGCGATCACAGCGGTCGAGCCTTGAGAATGCTCGGTCACGCCGAGTCCATAGTAAATCGCCGCATTACCTCCGGTTGCAAACAAACGTGCAGCCGCTCGTACCTCTGCTGCGGGGACACCCGATTGGGATTCCATCGCTTCGGGAGAGTTTTCGATCCGTGCAACAAATTCGCGCCAGTCTTTGAAGGCTTGATCTTCACAACGCTCGGCAATAAAACTTTCAGCCAATAGGCCTTCATTCACAATCACATGCGCGAGCGCTGTGAGCACAGCGACGTTGGTACCGGGTTTGAGTTTCAAATGATAATTGGCTTTGACATGTGGCGAGTTGACGATATCAATATTGCGCGGATCGATAACGATCAACTTTGCACCTTCTCGTACACGACGTTTCAGGCGCGATGCAAAGACA
>CAIRAO010000414.1 GCA_903876625.1 uncultured Gallionellaceae bacterium
CAAGGCGGAGGTGTGTCAAGGTTTCGATCACATCGCCGTTTCCCGCGTGCTCTTGGATCATGCCTGCCTACTCCCGGACAAGGGTAGGACCTACGATTGCAAACCACGTCTGCCAGGTGTGGGCCTCAGTTGGTGTTATCGCATTCCGCCAGCGATCGCCGCACTTGATCTTTGACGTTGAAGGAAAATTTCTGATTACCGAAAATTCCCATTTGAAAACTTTTAAAAATGAGTCACAATATTGCTGTGACGGTCGAACGGGATGTTCGTCCCTCATCTTCACAAAGCAAACCGCTGGGAGCGTCGAGCGAGAAGCCATCGAGCTGGTCTTAGGACCGGAATTTCGCTAGCCTTCGACCGATTGACATCATGACTTCCGGCACCCTCTCTACGCAGGAAAAGGCGGCTAGCTGGCAATGTCCAGCAGAGTGCACCGCTCGGGTAAAACCCAAAACCATTCGGGAACTTGAATCGGTGTTGCGCCACGCTGGCTACTCGCGGCGCGAGGCGTCTGTAATTTCTGCGCACGGATTTAGCGGTCTGGTTTCCTCAGTCAACTCGCAAGAGATATTGAGCGAACTCTCGGCCCTAGTTGATAAACACTCCAGACGCCTGAACACGTCGCAAGCCATAACTCAATACACAGGAGATTAAGTAATGAATATTGGAACACTTGAAATTCAAATGATGGCGGACATGGCGCAGCTTAAAAGCGATATGTTCACCGCCAAATCCGCCGTAGGTGAGGCCATGGCGCAAATCACGGAGTATGTGGGGTACGCAAAAACTGCGCTTGGCGTGTTCGCGGGTGCTGCCACGCTTGACCAATTCGCGGGAATCATCAAGGGCGCCATTGATTCTGCGGCGGCCTTTACAGACCTGGCCACCAAGACAGGGGCAAGTGTCGAATCGTTGTCGGCGTTTGCAGCCGTTGGGAAAATGACCGGCACCACCGCCGATGACATCGCCGGGATGATGAACAAGCTTGCAAAGAATATGGCCGTAGCCAATGAGGATAGCAAGGGCGCCGGTCAGGCGATCGCCGCGCTGGGATTGAATTTCAATGAACTAAAAGCCATGTCACCCAACGAAAAGTTGGTGGCCCTGGCTGAATCCATGAATGATTTTGCGGATGGGTCGGGAAAGAGCGCAGCGGCCATGACATTGCTTGGTAAATCCGGCGCCGATGCACTGCCATTTTTGAAAGACCTGGCGGAAACGCAGAATTTGCAGGCCAAATTTACTGAGGAGCAATCAGCTCAAGCCAAAGCCTTCGACCTGGAATTGAAACGAATTCAGGTGTCGGGAGATGCCTGGAAAAAAGAACTTGCCATGGGCATGCTGCCGGCACTACAAGAAGCCGCCGGGGCCACTCTTGGCGTAATAAACCAGACTGGGGGGCTGCGCGAGCAAATCAAGGCGCTCGCCGCCGATGGCTCCATTGCCGACTGGACGCGCACAGTCATCACGGGCGCCACCTATGTGATGGATATATTTAGCGGTCTGAAGGCCGTGTTTTTCAGCGTTGTCGAAAGCATTGTGTACATGGCATCTTCCGCCGTATTGCAGGTTGGCGGAGTCGCAACAATCCTTAATAAGATCATTCACGGCGACTTTTCCGAAGCAGCCAACGCTATCAAAACAACGACACTCGCCCAGCAAATGATGACAGAGGATTTTCACACCACCCTTGACAAGACGTGGGGCGAAGAAACCCTTGGGCGGCAGTTGCGCGCCCGAATGGCGGACATGAAGGGTGTTGCTGTTGCTGTTGGCGAGACAAAACCGGAACTTGATTTCGCTGCGGAGGCCGCTGCCGCACTCGCAGCCGAACACGCCAACGGTCAAAAGGCTGCATGGGCATTTACCGACAGCATCATCTTGCTGAGCGATCAGATCGATGCCGAGCGCAGCAGCCATGAAAAACTATCCCCGGCGCAAAAGAAGAATATCGAACTCACAGACGATATCGCCAGCGGGAAAATTATCATGGGCTCAGCTCTTGAGCAAGCCGATCGCGCCTTGATCGCCCACATGATTCAGACCGAAAAGGCCAACACGCTGTACACAGAGGAAAAGAAGCTGCAGGCCGAAATCGAGAAAGATCGCGAAGCCGACATCGCCACCCTGTACAAGCACACCGATGCCATGCAGGCTGAAAATGAAAAGCTGATCGAGCAAATCTACCAGTCGGCCATGGGCGACGAGGCCTACAAGCGACTGGTGATCTCCCGCTTGCTGGACGAGGCGACGCAAAAAGAGCAGACCGCCGCCACATCCGATCAATCAGCCGAATTGCTCAAGCAAGCGCAGATCCTGCGGGACCGCGCCAGCATTCTGGAAACTGGCCTTGTGCTCAAAGAAGCACAGGCGTCTGCAGCTGAGTGGAAGAAAACCTCCGATTCCATCGGGCAAGGCCTGACCAACGCCTTCCTGGGCGCAGTCGAAAGCGGGAAAAGCATATTTGTGGCTTTCCGCGATTACCTCATCAAGATGTTTGAGAGCATGGTGCTGTCGCCCACCATCCAAATGATGATGTCGCCCGTATCGAACGCACTTACCGGCATGGTCAATGGGGCGCTTGGGGTCACCGGTGCCGGGACCGGCACCAGTGCGGCCGGAGGCTCCGGGGCGCTGGGAACACTGGGCGCCGTCGGCAGCTCGATCAGCGCCGCCACCGGACTATCAGGCGGAACCGGCGTCATGGGGAGCATTGGCACAGCGCTTGGCCTCAACACAACAGGCGCCGGAGCCGCATCGGCCGTCAGTAGCGCAGGGAGTCTCGCATCGGCGGGCGGCGGTGACATCATGGCTGGGCTTGCGTCTCAAACAAGCGCAGCATCTATGCAGGCCTCGTTCGCCGCCGCCGACTTGGCATCCGCAGGCAGCCTGGCTGCAGGCGCGATCGCCACGGGTGGTGTAGAGACCGGCATGACAATGGCCAGCGCCGCCGCGATGGATGCCGGCTACAGCGCGCTGGCAGTTGAAGGCGGGGGCCTGATGGCTGGCGAGGGCCTCTTGGCCGCATTGGGCCCAGTTGGATGGGCAGTTGGTGGCGCGCTGCTTATAGCCTCATTGGCTGGCGGACAGAGCCACAGCTTCGGCGAGCTGGGCTGGGTAGATTCCCATTTCAAAGCCGACGGGTCTTTGGCCAATAACACCCTTTCAGGCAGCGGTAGCACTGGAGACGGCACGGCGATCAACAAAATGATCGAAGCGCAGTACCTGAGCCTTGTGGGCGGACCTGCAAATGCGCAACCGCATGAATTCAAATACCACGAATGGCTCGACAACACCGACAAGACGCATAACGTCTCACTTTGGGCCGATGGCATCATGAGTGGTTCGGTCAACATGGCGAAGCTGTCGGATGTAGAGAGCCTGATGAAGAGCACGGCCCAAGCCGCCGCAGCATTCGATGCTGCGCCAGCTTACGACGCCAATGCAAACGACCGCAGCATGATCAACGGATTTGCCAATGGCGGCGACTTCGGCGGCGGTGTGCGCCTGGTGGGCGAGCACGGCCCCGAGATCGAAGTCACCGGCCCGTCGCGCATCTTCAATGCCGACCAGACCGCCAGCATGCTGCGCTCCGGCGGCGCCAACGGATCAGAACTCTTGGACGAGCTGCGTCTGTTGCGGGAAGAGGTGCGAGGTTTGCGTGCATCAACCGAGCGCGTCAACCAAAACACGCAAAGCACCGCTGACAGTCTTCGGGGTCGTCAAAGTACGCCGCTGCTGGTCCAGGTGGTGACGTCATGACGGCTGCCTAGGCGGGCGCAAGCTGGGGCCGTGGCCCCTTGTTGAACTCTCGGACTGCCGTAGGCAAATCTCGAGGTTGCAGCCGGATTCGTGCCCGCGGTTGCGGCGATGCGTCGTTGCGCGGGCGGTCGAGACACTGAGAGGCCGCACCAGTGGTCAAAGGCATGGCCAGCGGCACATTGCAACCCACCCAGCACACACTAGGTTGCAGTGATTCATCGTGGCCTTTGGCCCGATGTTTACGCCAAGTGGCGCCAGCGGTTGGTGATGCTGTCGGCACACTACTCGCTCAACCAACCCCAAGACCTGGAATCACGACACACCGGCACGCCATCGACCCAAGGGCCATCATGCCTGACGTCAAGCACTAATCCGGGCAACAGTCGCCCCACCCTTCCCCAGATCAATCAAATGACGGGCCGCCGATAGGCGGGGGCAAGGGATTATTCCCGCGCCGCAAAACCGTGAACCACCGAACTCAGCACCAATAAATGCATTGGCTCGGGTGTTGGCGGACGTATTTGGAATGATTTGTCCCCACTGTCCCCACTCAAAAAGCATTTGTCCCCACGCCCATTGGGGACAGAATTCCCCAATGTTGACAATGGGTTACGGCAATTTTTGCGACTTGTCCCCACTGTCCCCACGAAATTTGAACGATAACCCGAAGAAAAGCGCAGAAATGGAAAAAAAAGCATTTTGTAAGTATTGTCAGGAATGTGAAATTTCAGGGCAGAACCGCAACCATGTTCAAAATAGAGCCAAAATTATTTTGGGGTAGGCGTACCAATGGAAACCTATGCAGGCCGTCGCTTCTTCAACAAAGAGCCTTTGCAATTTCCCTGAATTCGACATACTTTTGCCGTGTGACTATTGCTTTTGTTCTCCATGCCGAAACTTCAAACGGTTGGCGGCCATCCAATCTTTACGGGCCGAATTGCTTTGGAGGGTGGTTGTACAGGCGCCTGGCAGACGGCACGAAAGTATTGCCTGCTGACCTCCCGTGGTGTCAAGCGCATGAGTGGCAGGGCCGGCTTGAGCAAGCTGCAGTAGTCGTTCACATAAGGCCGCACGGGCGCGACAAGCCCGTGTTCTGGGACGACAACCTGAGGCGGCGGCTTTGGACGGAAAGACTGACATCGATCCAGGTCGGTCAGTTATTTTGAGGTGGTGCGGCCAAGTATTTCAGCCACCAGCCTTCGACGCCGGTCACCATGATGCGACGGGAGCCCGGTTGCCGCGTCATGGGTAAAGACGTATGGAGGAGAGCATCTAGCGCTCAAGTCAATCGCATCGAAGCAGATCACCCGCGCAACTTCACGATTCATCGTCGCACCGCCTGCCGCCTCGTCAGTGAGCGGCAACCAGTTGCGCTGGCGCAGCGCCACACGGCGCCGGCAACGATACGTGTGCAGCCATGGTCTCGCGGTGACGGGGGAGGGGGCATCAAATCCCTGAGGCGCCGAAAAGCTAGACCGTGCTCATACACACATTTTTGTGTGCGCGGGTTTCGGGTGGGGGGGTACAGTCGGGAAAGGATTGACCCAGTTGTCAGTGCCTGCACTGGATGGGTTTGACCATCGACCATCTGCATGAGCTGCCCCACGTCGCAGATCCTTTATCACGCGCAATCCTTGACGCCACCCGTCAGAAGCGGCCGCCCACCAGTTCCCATTACGCCGCTTCGGCCTGGAGCGTGCACCGGGGAATAATTTGCCTGCGGTTGCGGCTTCGACCACCGCTGCCGCCACTGGTGCCGCCGCACTTTCCCTTAATCACGTGCAAAAAACTCGGCGCCAAGTGCGGGCGTCTGCACCCCCGGCGGCCCTACCCCGGTCGCCGGCATCATTTGGCGAACGGCGCAGTCTCCCGTGACGCCGGCGTGTATATTCGACCAGGCGCAACAGGCTGATCAAGTCGTTTGCCAACCATTTCAACCCGCAGATATTCGGAATGCATGGGGCTTTTTTGCCGTAAGCCATTCGGCTGGCATGATGGGCACAAAGGCGGGCACATCATGGGTTTTAGATTTCACAAGAGCATCAAGCTATTTCCGGGCATACGCATCTACCTGAGCAAGTCGGGCGTGAGCGCATCGATCGGCCGGCCTGGCGCTACCGTCAACATCAGCGACCGGGGCGCCCGTGGCACCCTGGGCATTCCTGGCACCGGTATCAGCTACAGCGAAAAGTTGTCGGCGCCCGAACCCAGTGCACCACGCGAAGGTATGAGCTTTGCCGCATTGTTGGGCTGGGGGCTTGTTGCGCTAGTCGTGTGGCTGGTGTTGCTTGGATAGACCATATGCTCAAAAAGCGGGGTAGCAAACGCCAAACCGGGGAACAAACCGGGGAACAAATTCAAAGTGAAAAATTTAAAGTCCTGTATCCATGCGGGTTTCAAGGCATTATTCAATTGACGCCAGCCCACCATATCCCTCAGACCAACCCTTCATCCGGTTGGTCTTTTTTTGCCTGTCACCGCGTATTCATTGGGGTTTCCGGGGATTCTTGCGGACTTCGGGGCAACTCCCGGCTGGCGCTTCCGGACGGCTTTCTGCTCTCTGCGGGGCAATAGTCTCCGCGGTAGAGACCACTCGGCGAGCACGAAGTCCGCAGAGGCCCACGACCACCCCCCAACAAATCAACGGGTTACGCGCGGACTAATCGACGGGTAGATTGTTGGCATTGGTAGGGCGGAGGAAACAGTTCGTCCAACTTTGGCAGTCGGCTTCGGAGAAAAGTGTCTGGCTCCAAGGGCTGCAAGCGGAAATTCAATTTTCCACCATGCGGGCAGTCGGAATGAATGGTCGGCGAGTTCACGACATACAAACCGGAGGCCGCCGGCTCCTTGCGCCTATTGGGGTGGACTCTGCGATAGCTGGAGCGCACGCATAGCCATCGACATATCGATGGAGCTAATATTTTGTAAGTCGATTCGCGAGCTGCTTTTTTCTGTCGCAATACGATGGGCCTGAAGTTCGATCGTGCGCTCGTAAAAATTGCGAACAAAGCGTCCATTTCCCTGTGTCTGTTCCAAATTTTTCATGTTCTTTACGGTGTTCGAAAGGAAATTCATAGAATCTTCATCCAAAACATAGTCATCTCGGTCACAGAGTCGCCTAAATATATCGACTAGTTCATCTGCGTCGTAATCGGGGAAGTCGATGTACCGATTGAACCGCGATCGCAAACCTTGATTGCTGTCCAGAAAGTCGTGCATAGGTCCCGTATAACCAGCAACGATGACAACAAATTGGTCTCGAAAATCCTCCATCAATTTGAGTAGCGTATCAATTGACTCACGACCGTAGGCATCGCCCCCCGGAATATCAGAATTTGCCGTAAGGGAATATGCTTCATCGACAAACAGGACGCCGCCAAGGGCTTTTCGAACAACTTCTGTTGTCTTAATTGCGGTTTCCCCAAGGTAGCCGCCGACCAGGCTTGCTCGATCAACTTCCAAAACATTAGCAGTTGGAAGAATTCCTATTGCAAAATAGAGGCGTGCAATAAGCCGTGCAACGGTCGTCTTCCCAGTGCCTGGGTTACCTGTGAAAACAAGGTGGTGTGAGACACTAGTAGAACTCTTTAGCCCTTGCGCTGCCCTCATTTTTTGAACTTTTGAGACGTTCATCAACTGTCGAATATCATTCTTTACCGCAAGCAAGCCGACAAGCGCATCGAGATCCGTCAATCCATCTGCAATCAGATCTACTGTTGGGTCTAGCATCGTAAGTCGCTCACCAAGGGCTTCTTCAAGGTCGCCAATAGTGATTATTTCAAGGCTTTGAGATTGGCGACTACTACCCGCAGCTACCAGTCGGTGAGCCTGAGATTGGGTACTTCTTTCAAAAAGATTTCTAATGTACCGGGCGTTGCCGAATCGCTCCCTTTGTGCCTTAATTTCCCTGGAAAAAACTGCCATCAAGGCTGGGCCCAAAGACGAATCAATGCTGAACCCATGTTCAACGCAGAGACCGTTGAGGACCATCAGTAAATCTTCTGGTGAGTAGTTTTCAAAATGCAGGTGTCGGTTAAATCGTGACGCCAAGCCAGGGTTGGATGAAAGAAATATTCCCATCTCATTTTCGTACCCTGCCACAATAACAACAAGTCTGTCGCGATGGTCCTCCATCAGTTTCAGCAGCGTATCAATCGCCTCCTTCCCATAGTCAGAGTCAGCCCCTCGAGCCAAAGTGTAAGCTTCATCAATAAACAGAACACCGTCAAGTGCAGATTCGATGATCACACGCGTCTTGGCTGCTGTCTGCCCTAAGTAGGGTGCAACAAGGTGGGATCGGTCAACTTCAACCAGTTGTTCTTTCTTCAAAAGGCCCATCTCAAAATACAGACGAGCGATAATTCGGGCGACTGTAGTCTTCCCGGTTCCAGGACTTCCCAAAAATACCAAGTGGCGGGAAGGAGAAGATGATGGCAAGCCCTGCGCCAATCTGAGCTTCTGAATTTCCAAGAAACTGGCTTGTCGGCGTATCTCGTCCTTTACTGAATGCAATCCAACAACTTTGCTGAATTCTTTATCCAAAATCATATCGATCTTGGTGGAGTCAGAATGAGCAACAGCGGCGACCGGGTTTCGGTTTTTTTCTGCGTCCAAACTTATTTTCGACTCAAGGTGTTTCAGCCTTTTCAGTTCCTTCAATGTTGTTGTAGTTAGTAATACGTTCTTTTTGTCAATCTTGGGTTCACAGCTTCCATTCGAAGTCGTTCGCCCACGGCATTTTTCGGAAAGCTGTTCAGGCAGAAAATGACTAGAGAGCCGGTCGGTATCCAGCAGAGAGCCCTGGGCAACTACGAGGCGATACCACTTCAGCGCCTCCACATCACTTTGTTCGAAGTAATTTCCGCGTTCATACATCGCTCCAAGATTGTTTTGGCCATAGGAATTTCCTTGCTCTGCTGAACAAAGAAACCATTTGGCCGCCGCTGCTAGATCCTTTGGTAAATCATCGCCCTCGTGGTAAATCCAGCCCAGGTTGTTCTGTGCCGGCGCATACCCGTGCTCGGCCGCTCGATGAAGCCACATTAGTCCTTCCTTCTTATCTTGATCAACCCCACCTTGCCCTCCAAAATAGGCGAGAAAGAGTTGGGATTCCGAGGCTGCGTACCCCTGCTCTGCAGATTTTCGGAATAAATCAATTGCTCGAAGCTTATCCATCGGAACGCCTCGGCCAGAATTGTATAAAAATCCCAAATGACATTGGGCTGATACACATCCCTGATCTACAGCCATCTGAAGCCACTTCGCTGCTTGAGTATCGTCTTTGGGAATGTCAGGGTCATATAAAAGAAATTGCCCAAGATTATCCTGGGCATACATATTTCCCTGATCCGCTGCTAACCGATACCATTTTTCAGCGTCTACGCTACTCTTCTCAACGAAACGTCCGTATGCAAATAGCCATCCAAGGTAATTTTGAGCTTCTGAGTCTCCTTGGTCCGCAGCTAGTCGGATCCACTTTAGTCCTTCCGAATATGATTGAGTAATCCACCGACCGTCAATGTACATTTGCCCAAGCTTTGACTGTGCCTTAACATGTCCTTGCTCTGCCGCCTTTCTATACCAACTTCTCGCCTCCATGTAATTTGGTGGAACTACGACATTGTCAGTGTGCATTTCGGCAAATCCAAACTGCGCTGCCGAATATCCTTGCTCAGCAGCCGCCCGATAAAGGCCAAACGCTTCTCGTGGCTTTGCAACATCACCGACACCTATTCGATACCGGTCCGCTAGAGCACATTGAGCTTGGACGCTACCTTGATCTGCAGCCATGCGGAAAAATCTATTCGCTTCCACCGCATTCTGCAAGACAGATTCACCACTGTGGTATTTCCATCCCAACTTGAGCTGAGCTGGCGCATACCCCTTGTCGGCGGCAAGTTTATAGCACTTCAATGCCTTAGAAGAGTCACGCCTGACGCTCTTTCCCCCTCCCCCGTCGTACAGTACCCCAAGGCCATATAGCGCCACTTCATTACCGTGGCCTGCTGCACCTATCCAGTATTTGATTGCTTCTTTGAAGTCTTGCGCAACAAACTTACCTTCGAAATATATTGTACCGAGTTGACTTTGGGCGTCAGAATGATCCTGCTCAGCCGCCCTCCGGTACCACTTAATCGCAATTTCATAGTCCTGATCGACACCCTCCCCATTCGCAAATAGTAACCCCATGTAATACTGCGCGTTAGCATGTCCCCTTGATGCAAGCGGTAGAAGGTGCATTCGGGCTTTCGAATAATAATGATGCTTATAGGCGGCTACTCCCTTATCGAACTCACCTTGATCGCCGATTGAACGAATAGCAACGATCGCCCTCGTGATAAAAGTTTTCAAAAATTACCTCAGCTAATACGAATATTCGAAATTAAAATCTATCGAGATGACAGCTATAGTTATTGCCGCTGAGAGTTGATTCGCAACTGCACTGCATCACAAACGTCCTGTAGAGACGAGCCATGTCTAACAGAGTCAATGACAACTTCACGCATTTCAAAGATTGTTTTGTCATTTTCGTCAAATACCTTGAAACGAATCTTGTGACCATAGTCCCAAATTTCGGCTACGCAGCGAAGCGGAGAAAATGCCTTTTCAAGCTCACTACAAATTTCGCTGGTTGACCGCATCATGTTGAATTTGCTCGGTTAAAGATCTTCGTGATTTGAAATGGCCCATTATTTCCTAGGCAGAAGGGGGCCTATCCGTGAAGTGTTCCGGTGGGACAAAGAAGATGAAACCATTTTTTCAGTTTCTTCTCGCTCGTTGCAAACGATCCTTCTAAGACGCCAAGTGTGAGGTACTGGGCGTCCAGCACATCATGTTCGAGCCTTTCATATATCTTGTTGCTTGACGTGTCAGGGATCGTGTGAGGGTATCTGCAGTAGTTGTCGAGACCAAACAACAGTTTGATTTGAAGCCATCGAACTATCGCCCATTCCACTTCTATCAACTCAGCTGGCGGGAAAGAGGACTCTCCTACCGGCGATGAGAGTTGGCGGTAAAGATCACGCAGACTGTCGATGTCGCCCGCGATTGCACTCTCTGCAGTATTTCGAGCAATGGTCCGATTCGCATCACTTCCTTCCAGCAATCCAGGAAAGAATGTTGGCGTGATACGAGCAGCGTCAATAAATTCAGAGACATCTGATCGGAGTTCTTCTGCCCGCTGGCGAACGGCGGATGCGGCCTGCGGCGTGAATACAAAATCAGGACTTGATAGCCCAATATGGAATCGAAAATTAACTAACTCGCTGTGCAATGAGGGTTTACCGGAAGGCATATGCGATTGAATTTCACGCATCAACATTGCACCGGGGTGCCCTATCAACTCGACTGGATTGTTCTGCTTATGAAATTTTCCAAAGCATGCCGCGCGGTCGTCCGAATTCGATAGCAATTCGTAAAAAAGTGCTTCGGGCATCAACAGCCGGTGAGACTGGCTCATCTCCTGGATTGCCGCCGCCTTTGAGCCCTGAAGGAAACTCTTATCCAAAACAACGGTTGGGCGCACAGATTGCCAGTTTGTCAACTTATTGCAGAAACGCAGGCCCTGGCTCGCCCGACATTTTGGCAGCAATCTTGGAATATTTGAAAATTGATCATACCGGTGCGGAGCATAGCGCATTCGATCGGTACTGAAAGCTGGCATGCAAAATTGAGGACAAGGTAGATCACAATCGATTCGAGTGCAAGAATTTCAGGCGGGAAGCTGTACCTGTGGCCACTTCCCGTTCTTGAGGTTAAGAATGCGGGGGGGGGGGGGTGGTCTATTCCTTGGAACGGTCTAAAAATGACTCGCCCCGAGGCTCAAACGGTATTGGATTCACATGGCCCAGCTTCAACTGCAAACTGAGCGTCCATGCTGGAGGACTGCTATCGCTGCCTTGGAGCCAGTCGGCAGAGCGCTCCGGCTGCATCCTCCACCCCGCCGCAAACCGACAACATCCGAGCCCGCTGGTCCTCCCACAGCGCCGGCGGATCCACCGCAATATCAAACAGCGTCAGGTGATCTGGCAGCGTGTTGTGCAGGATGGCAGCCACAATGTCCGGCCCCAGGGTGGTCAGATTGACCATGCGGCTCACGTAGCTGTTGTCCACGCCTTCCATTGAGGCGATTTCCCTCAGTGATTTTGCTTCGCCCGACTCCAGCATGGCCAGCCATCGATGCCCCCTGGCCAACGCCAACTGCAGCGCCGTGGCAGCCGTATCCCATGGCCGCGGCACGGCTGGCTCGCCACTGGGCAGCGTGATCTGCTTGCGCCCCGACCGGCGTTTGAACTGGATCGGGACCGACAACGTCAGCCGCCCATCGCTGGCGTGAACCACTTCCGGCGTACCGGCCTTGAGGATGCGCACCCCGTTCATGCTAACGCCGCTTCGCGCGTGGACTCGGCGCGCTCGGGTCGCAGTTCCAGCGCCAGCCGTTCGATACCGTTGGCGCGCAGCCGAACCTCAATGTCATTGGGCGACACGATCACCTTCTCGACCAGCAGTTTCACAATCCGGGTCTGCTCTGCCGGAAAGAGTTGTTCCCAGATGACGTCCAGGCGTGTCATGGCAACGGTAACCTGCGCCTCGTCCAACGAGGAGTCCAGTTTGCTGGCCGCTGGCAATATGTCGGCGAGCAATTCCGGCGCGCGCAGAGTGGCGCGCAACTGGTCCAGCACTGCCGACTCCAGTTCCGCTGCTGGTATGCGCGGCAAACCCGAGGCTCCGGCATGCTCTTTGATGTCCCGCATGGGCAGGTAGTACCGATAGCGCTTTCCGGACGTCCTCTTGGTGCTGTGCCACGGCGTCAGAGCGCGGCCATCACTACCGAACACGATCCCCTTAAGCAAAAAAGGTGTCGTCGATCGGGTGAGGTTTCCTCGCGTGTGGCGGTTCGTTGACAGGATCGACTGCACACTTTCCCATACTTCGCGATCGATGATCGGCAGGTGCTCGGCCGGATACCACTTGTCCTGGTGGTGAATTTCACCGAGGTAGATGCGATTGCCGATCATTTTGTAGATCTGGCCCTTGTCGATCGGTTTGCCCTCGCGGACCTTGCCACCCTGGGTCGTCCACGATTTGGTAGTTTCACCATCCAGCGCGAGTTCCTTCGCCAACTTGGTGGTGGATCCGAGTTCGACGAATCGATTGAAGATGTGGCGCACGAGTTTCACCTCCTTTGTGTTGAGCACCAGCCGTCGGTTTTGAACGTCGTATCCAAGGGGAGGAACGCCTCCCATCCACATTCCCTTGCGTTTGCTGGCGGCGAACTTGTCGCGGATGCGTTCTCCCGTGTCCGACGCCTGTTCTATGTCGCTATGACCCGTGCCAAGAAGTCATTGATCATTGCTCAAGCCGAACGATCACATCGCTTTGCGGATGTCCTGACCTCTGTTTCGGCTGTTGTGAGTCGTGTTTCGGGTTCCGTCGAAGGTGTATCAGACCTTACCAAACGGTATCTAGTGCCTTCGTTACGCGAAATTGATATTGGGTTTTCCGGGCGCTTCGCTTCACCGCATCAGATTCACCAGACCATCAAAAGCGTCCAATCAGGGGACAAGCTGCAACTGAAATGTGACGATCGCGGATGGATGCTTCTGGATGTGCGTTCAAGCATCGTCGGCCGTATGGCCCGGGCTTTTAGCCCACCGGCCAACATGGTAATTGCTGATGCTCATGTGCTCGCAGTTCAGTCACGCAATATTTCAATGGTCGAACCGGACTACATGCACTTGGTAAAGA
>CAIRAO010000415.1 GCA_903876625.1 uncultured Gallionellaceae bacterium
ACACAAATCCTGTTCCGGTGGTACGCCGTCCAAAGAATTGATACGATGCGTCTGACTATCAGTGCGCAGGGTAAACCGCAACGTATCATTCAGATCAATGAAGCGAAACAGGGTTTGCAGCAAGTGGTATCCATCGGCCCTGCGTCCGACGACATGCAGGAACAGATTCAGTTTAGCCGGGGCAGGACACGTTAAGGTTGTTGCTTTTCCCATTCGTCGATGACCACCGTCATTTCTAATTTATCGTTTTTCATCACAAAACGGGTCGGCAACGACTCAGCAGAATTATTGGCATAACGCGTGTACTTGATCTCCCATCCGGCCTGATGCATCAGCGTGATTTGTTTTTTTGCATCGCGTTGCACATCGGCCTCGCTCCCTCTGGAAGGCACTCCAACCACCCAATGGCTCATCAACGATAGCGGCATTGTCCAGCCCAGCACTTGCTTGGTTAACGACTCGACATCCTGAGCAACGTAAAAGCGTCCTTCCGCTTCCAACGTTGAACCCTGTGCCTCGCGGTGAATGCGTGCGATAGTTTGGCCCATTGGTTCAAGTATCAATACCTCGTCTTCTTCCTCTTCGGGATTGTGCACCCAACGCAAACTGGCAGAAGAGTTATCCAAGCCGCGTTTGATTGTTATACGTCCGTTGAAGGAAAATGGCGCCTCATATTGCGGTGAACGTACCGCCGTTTTTATGATCTGACGATTGACGCAACCAGTCAGTATTGCCGAGGTAAAGAGCAAAAACAGGCAGCACAATAATCGGGTAAAGGTGAACATCGCAAACGACTCCTTGTTACATTTTCACACTGGGAGAAAGTCAGCCAGCTGACAGCAATTAAAAATATAGGCTGTATCCATAATTCAAGTATATTTTTAATAATTACTCATCAAAATTGTCACCATAAACATCGGTCAACTGCTTACCCCCTCCCCTCCGTCCCTCCCCCGATGGGAGAGGGGCAAATTCGCCATTCCACAACAGGTTCTGCATTTCACTTCCCTCTCCCATCGGGGGAGGGACGGAGGGAGGGGGTTTTTGCACTATGACTTCATCGTATTTTTTGTAATGAAACTCTATTTAAGGACAGCCTAAAATTAAGGAATAAATTTCTTTACTATCGAGCGCAAAACATCATTTTCGGGATTTGATTTCTCGGCTTCATGCCAAATCTTTTTAGCCTCATCCTGATTGCCTTGCGACCACAGCACTTCGCCTAAATGCGCGGCGATCTCCGGATCGGGATTGGCAGCAAACGCACGCCGCAAATATTCAGCGCTCTTGTCCAGTTTGCCTAAACGATAATATCCCCATCCCACGCTATCTATGATCGCCGCATCATCCGGCTCGATTTGATAAGCTTTTTCGACCAGTTGCATACCTTCTTCAAGACGCACGTTGCGCTCCAGCAAACTATAGCCCAAGGCATTATAAGCTTGAGCGTGGCCTGGAGCCACTTGCAGCAGCTTGCGCAGTGTCTGTTCAAAGACTTCGTTTTTGCCCAACTTATCCGCCGCCATCGCCACTTCGAACATCAGTTGCTGTTGATTGGGAAATGTCTTCAATGCCTCTGAGAGTACTTGATAGGAAGTATCAAACTGCCTGGCATCCCGCAACATCTGCGCATCGACAATAATCAGCGTCACTTGTTGCTGTTCGTCTCCCATCGGGGTGCTCTTCAATACGGCACGGGCTTCGTTCAGCATGCCCGCCTTATTCAGCAGGTAGGCCTCGCGCATACGTGCGGAAAATACATAATCACCTTCCAAAACCAGATGATATTGAGCAAGCGCCGTGACATTGTCTTTTTTCGCCTCTTCCAGCTGGCCCAGATAGTAATGCACCGTGTCTGCATCTTTTTTACCGCGCGCGAGCGTTTCCTGCAATTCTTTTTCCGCACGATCCAGCTCGCCCAGCTGCAAAGAAAGCAGTGCAACAGCAAAAGCCAATTCCACATTGTCGGGATCGGCACTTAGCAGCTTTTGAAATTGTTCACGTGCCTCGGCATAGCGTTTTTGATCAAGCAATGTCCTTGCATAAAATAAGCGGACATCTTTGTTATTGGGATATGCCTCTGAAAATTTTCGCAGCTGTTCTAAGGCATTCGCCGGATCATCCGGGAGACGCAATTGCGCCTCAAACATGGTTGCCATATCCCAGTCCGGACGTAACGTGACCGACTGATGGATCTCGCTTAGCGCAAGCTCCTTATTTCCTGCCGACATTGCAACTTGTGCCACTGCCCAGTGCGCCTCAGCCACCTTCGGGTAGGGATGAGACACCTCTTGGATCCAAGTCAGTGCAGCATTTTTATCAGGCGCTCTGACCAACAGAGATTGAATCATCATGAATGCGCTACCGGCATTTTTCGGTGCGGCGACAATCAATTGATCGACATAAGGGCGCGCCTCCTTAAACTTTCCTCCGCTAATCAAAAGTGACACCAGCATTTGTTTCGCCACCGGCGCAGTCGGCTCCAATTCCTGCCAGAGACCGAATGCCTCCACCGACTTATCCAGTTGGCGGGAATCATAGGCAAGTTGAGCAGCACGGCGGGCCACCCGCGGATCTCGTGTTTTTTTGGCCAATTCCAAATAGGTCTGTGCCGCCATTTCCGGTCTGCCGCGCTGCAGCGCGATATCGCCCAGCAAAAATTGATACAACATATCGTCATCCAGTGCGACGTTCGGTAAATCAAGCTTGGCTGAATCTTGGGTAATTTCTGCATCGGCACTTGCAACCGGTTCTGCATGACTCTCGGCGGGCTTAGTGGCATTGGTTGCAGCGTCCACGCTTTTCGGGGGTACTTGCGCGCAAGCACTCAACAGCAGGGGAAGCAATATCAGTTTGCGGTAAAAAGAATTCATATTTATTGCCTGTCTAAACTTTGTGTTTTGGTGCAAGCTCGCATATTAGGTTATATTCATACCATCTAACAACCGTTCAAAACTGCATGCCAGCTACAAATACCTTATCCGCACATAATCTTTACCGCCGCTATGGCAAGCGCGACGTCGTTCAAAACGTGTCGATCAAACTCAATCAGGGCGAAGTTATTGGTTTGCTAGGGCATAATGGTGCGGGGAAAAGCACCACGATGCAAATGCTTACCGGTGTTTTAACGCCGCATTCAGGCAGCATCGAGGTATGTGGTTTCGATCTGTTAAAACAGTCTGCCCAAGCCAAAGCGTGCATCGGCTACCTGCCGGAAACCCCACCGCTGTATCGGGAAATGAAGGTGGATGATTTTCTGCTCTTCGCCGCACAATTACATCGTGTGCCCAAGAATCAATTAGCCAGCTCTTTGACAGAGGCAAAACAATCTTGTGGTTTGCTGGACTGTGGCAACAAGATCATCGGCACCTTGTCCAAAGGCTATCAGCAGCGCGTTGGCATCGCGCAAGCCATCATCCACCATCCAAAGGTCATCATTCTGGATGAACCTACGGTCGGGCTTGATCCGGCGCAGATTCGCGACATCAGAGTACTCATCCGCAAATTGGGGGACAGCCAAAGCGTTATTCTTTCCACACACCGTTTAAGTGAAGTGGAAAATATTTGTGACCGCGTCGAGATCATGCAAAATGGACGTCTGATCTACGGCGACAGCAGTGCCAAAATGCAGGTGTACGGGCAACAGCCGGGCTTTGTCGTCACCTTGCTGGCACCGCCTCCGATCAGCGAGTTGCAGGATATCATCGGCGTTGAATTCGTCGAGTCGCTTTCCGATACGCGCTTTCGTGTCTTGCATAGCGCGGTCAACAATACCAGCGGGGTTCTACTCGCGCTTGCGGCGCAGCGCGGTTGGCAAGCCCAGCAACTCACCCCGATCAAGGGCAGTATCGAAGACGTATATACCCGCATCACCGAAAGCGAACCGGTATGATTGTTACCATCGCCAAAAAGGAGTTACTCAGCCTTTTTTCCGCGCCCAGCACGTGGATCATTTTGGCCGCATTGCAATTCATCTTCGCCTGGTTTTTTCTGGCGCGACTAGACGCCTATCTGCAATTGCAAACTCAACTTGCCATGGTCGCCAATGCGCCGGGCGCTACTGTCTCTGTCGTCGCTCCGCTGTTCGGCACGCTCGCACTGGTTCTGATGATGCTGATCCCGCTTTTTACCATGCGTCTGCTTGCAGAAGAACGCCGCAACCAAACGCTGGTGCTGTTGCTTGCCGCTCCCGTTTCCAGCAATCAGATCGTACTCGGGAAGTTTCTGAGTCTGATCGTTTTCAACAGCCTGATCATCGCCAGCTGCACAGGCATGTTGGCTATTCTTGGGCTGGGCACACATCTCGATTTTGGCCTGCTTTTCACCAACGCTTTAGGTTTGTGGCTGCTTACCTCGTGCTATTCGGTGCTGGGACTTTATCTTTCGTCTCTCACCAAACAACCCATCGTCGCCGCCATGAACGCGATCGCCCTGTTATTTGGCTTATGGCTTATCGATGTCGGCTCATCTGAAAACGGCAGCAGTATGCGCACGCTTTCACCCAGCGCCCACGCACAAAGCTTTAACTCGGGTTTTATCTTTAGTGAAGACCTTGTCTACTTTGCTTTATTCATCACCCTATTTTTGATGCTGACGATACGCCGGGTAAATAACAACCGGCTTTACGCATAAATGTCCCGATGAAATTTCTGCGCCCGACTCCCCATCTGCTGAAAAACGTTGCATTCACTTTGCTAATATTAGTCGCCGCTTTCGCGCTGTACCAAATTTCTGCGCGTCATCCGTTGCAATGGGATTTGACACAAAGCAAATTAAACAGCCTCGAACCCAGCAGCATTAATGCCCTGAAGTTGTTGCATGGCGAAGTGAAATTCACCGTGTATGCCACCGAGCAAAGTGCAAAGCAGGGAGACTTGCGCCGGCTTATTCGAGATTTCGTTGCGATCTATCAGCGCTACAAACCCGACATCACACTAACCTTCGTCGACCCCCTCAAAGAGCCCGAGGCGATGCGCAAAGCGTCGATCCAGAGCAATGGCGAGATGGTGGTGGAATATGGCGGACGCTCTGCCCACCTGGTTACACTAAACGAGCAAACACTTTCCAGCGCCTTACTCGGTTTGGCGCATGCCAAAGATGAATTGCTGATGTATCTGGACGGGCATGGCGAACGCAAACTGGATGGATCTGCCAACCACGACTTGGGAGATTTTGGTAAACGACTACAGAAAAACGGCTATCGCATCAACAGCCTTAATCTCACCATATCTCCCGATGTTCCAGGCAACGCCAGCCTGCTGGTGCTGACTCATCCGCAAGCCCCTTTGTTGCAGGGCGAAGTCGATAAAATATTGCGTCATATCGATAACGGCGGCAATCTGCTTTGGTTGATTGATGCTGAGCCGTTGCGCGGCCTAGAGCCCGTCGCTGAAAAACTCGGCCTGTTGCTTACTCAGGGTATGGTCATCGACCCCGCCGCGCAAGACATGAATGCACCCGCCAACTGGGCCTTGAGTACGGATTACCCAAGCCACCCCGTCACCGTTAACTTTAACCTGATCACCGTATTCCCCTTTGCACGCGGGCTGGACAGCACTGAAAACAGCGCTTGGCAGCGCCAAACCTTAGTCGTGGCAGCTCCGCGCGGATGGATCAGCAACACCCCGTTCAAGCCCGGCAACACACTTCACCTGGACAAAAACCATGACATTCCCGGCCCGGTCAATCTGGCTGTCGCATTGCAGCGCATTGTGAATGAAAAAGAGCAGCGCATCGTCATCGTTGGCGGCGCGTCATTCCTGGCCAACGCTTACTCCGGTAATGGCGGCAATATCGATTTGGGAATCAACATGGTGAACTGGCTCAGCAACGAAGACGTGCTGATCACCATTCAGCCACGTGCAAATAAAGATGGCACAGTGACTTTAAGCACGCGTGCGCTCACCCTCATCAGCATCAGTCTGGTGATCGTGCTTCCTCTGTTGTTACTCATAGTTGCCGGTGTACAGTGGTGGCGCAGGCGGGGTTAAGACATATCTTAAGAAATATCTGCTTCAACCCATATTTTCAATACTGTCATTCCGGCGAAGGCCGGAATCCAGTCATAAAAAACTCCGCGAAGCGGACAAAACCAATGTGTTGTCCCACGTGCGTTGGAAATTTTTAATCATCTGGATACCGGCCTTCGCCGGTATGACGGATTTTCGGCCTAATGGAAAATCTGGTTTCAATTTTCATGATGGCTATTTCTTTGCAGGATAATACTGCTGATAATACCAGGCGCAGGCAGTCTCGATCTGTGCCTGTATTCTTGGGGGAATGTCATGCTTTTTAGGTTTGACGATCTGCCCGGATTGTTTGTGGGAATATTTCATGTGGTAATGACTGTCACTTTCTTGCGGGCCGATTCGAAGTTTGTCCGGATTGATCGAATAGGGTGAAAGGCCAAGCCAGGCATATATCTGTGACATACACGCTACCGGTTGCTCCATTAAATCTTCGAACCTCACAAAAAATATCCGCTCAAGTACGTTTTTGGGCAAATCCGGAACAGCGTGCAATGAAATCATCGGCGCACCGATCGCTTTGTCTTTTGCGAATAACATATCGGCGCGGCCAAACCGGTCGTAATCAGCCAGATGGTCGATAAAATCGACAAGAATCGTGCGCTGATGTTGCGCTTCGATAGAGCCGTAAATTTGTCCTAACTCGCGCAAACAAACGATCAACCTGGCATCCGGCTCGATATGCAACAGCATCTCGATAGCGTGAAGCCAGGCGCGGTTTTTATCCACCACCACTTTTTTTCCGCAATCCTGATTCCAGCCTCTCAAAAAACCTTGCATGGCAGCAGCAAGATGTCCGTAGCTGACATCAAAAGAATGATCAAGCTGTGATAAAAAAAACGAATCATCGCTGATCATTCGCCGTATACCCAGCAGAGTATTGCACAATGGCGAACTGTGCCCCTCGCAATGAATGTCGGGATGTTCACCAAGCAGTTGGCATAGCAGAGTAGACCCTGCTCTGGGCAAACCGGTAACGCCTACAAAATTTGGATTCATCAATTTTTCGATCTATGGAGTTTGGAACCCGTCACTTCACCTGACAACCATTTTGCGGAGGTGCGTTGGCTGATTTGTTTGTCACGCCTGTTCCAGTATCGGTTGAATCGATTGGTTTGTCACTACTCATGAATCTCGGTGTCACCGGCATTTTTGTGATTAAACTTGCGTTCGCGAATCCCGTTTGACCTTTACCCACATCCAGTTTCTGACCATCCTTCTGAGTCATGATGATCTGTCCGTCATGTACGGTGACATAGACACCCGGTTCCGCCTTGTTTCCACCTTCTGTGGACGGATGTTCCTTTGATGCACCGTCATTATTCTTGATCGCAGGTGCAGGATCGTTCGGCTTGGGCGCGGCTTCAGGTTGTATCTCGTTACCAAAAGTCTTTTGCATATCCACGTTCACACTGTCCGGACGAGTCGCTTTATTCTGGATAATGCTCGCCGGAACATTGGTCACCGGTACCGGCTTGATCTCGCGCGACAAAATAGCCGCCTGACCAACCGAAACAAGCTGGCTCGCAGTCGACGTACTCAATGCCACCTGACCCGACCAGACGTAGACACCGGCTCCTTTTAAAGGATCTTCCTGCGTGGCGCCCGGATTACCCCCTGTTGCACAAGCCCCATTGCACCATGCATCAAAGCCGGTACCCCGCACCCC
>CAIRAO010000416.1 GCA_903876625.1 uncultured Gallionellaceae bacterium
AATGATTCCTACTCAAAAATATTCATATTTGAGAAAGGCATCGGGGGATTTTCCAAATGAAACATTTTTTAGGGGATTTATTTATGAAATTCAGAAATACTGCTCTTAGCCTTTTTGTTGGTCTGGCTATCAGTTCTTCAGCCTTTGCAGAAACCGGCGAAATCAAACATGCACTGTTGATCAGCGTGGATGGAATGCATGCGCTGGATGTTGAGCGTTATATTGCAAACCATCCAAACTCGGCTTTTGCAAAGTTGGCCAGCCACGGCACTACTTATACTAATGCACGCACGCCAGCAAACTCAGATTCATTCCCGGGACTGTTGGCATTGGTAACAGGAGGTTCTCCGGTTACTCACGGTGTATTTTACGACGTAAGTTATGATCGTACCTATTTCGACCCAAGCAATAAAACCTGTGCTGGTACTCCAGGCAACTGGACAGCTTATGATGAGACGATCGACTCCTATACCGGTGTAGTGTCTAATAACGTCATTGACCCAACTACATTGCCACGCCGTGTCGATGCATCAGGTAAATGCGTGCCTGTGTACCCGCACGACGCATTAAAAACCAACACAATCTTTGAAGTAATCAAAGCTGCAGGCGGCCGCACAGCATGGGCTGACAAACACCCTGCTTATGATCTGGTAAATGGACCTTCAGGCAAAGGTGTAGATGATCTGTACACGCCGGAAATCACCAATGCACCTCCTAGTGGCACTGGATTTGACGCTACTGTCAGCGTAATTTGTACGGCACAAAACGATAATTTAAAAGTTAAAGCAATTATCAACGAGATAGATGGATTTACTCATGATCGTCAAAAACGTGTTGGGGTTCCGGCCGTTTTCGGCATGAATTTCCAGGCTGTAAGCGTTGGCCAGAAGTTGGCACATGACAACATCGACGGTAGCTGCCCTCAGAGTACGCTGACAGGCAAAGCCGGGGGTTACCTTGATGGTGCTGGAACACCGACAGAGGTACTCGAATACGGCTTGGAACAAACTGACGCTGCGCTTCAGAGTATGATTGACGAACTCAACAAACAAGGAATATACGATTCTACCTTGTTTGTAGTTACCGCCAAGCATGGTCAATCACCTATCAATCCAGCTAAAGTAAACAAGGTAGGACATTTTGCAGATGTGGTAGCAGGCTTGAATTCCACAAGCGATGCTGCAGCACAAATAGACATCGTGAATAACTGCTCTACTGGCCCTTGCGGTTTCATTAACGATGATGATATTGCGCTGATCTGGTTGTCTGATCAAACTAAGACTCAGGAAGTTGCACAATTTCTCAATGAAAACGCGCAAGCTTTGTTTATTGATGAGGTAATTGCAGGTGATGAATTGAAGTTGAAGTTCAACGACCCGGCAACTGACAGCTGCACTCCGGATATCATCGTGCAACCGCAATATGGCACTATCTACACTAAACCAAGCAAGAATAAGAACGCCGAGCATGGTGGTTTCAGTTTCGCTGATACAAACGTAGGATTGATTGTTTCGAATCCGCGTTTCGACGCTAAAGTTGTTAAGACTCCAGTGCTCTCTTCTTCAGTTGCTCCAACGATACTGAAGGCTCTTGGTATCGATCCACAAGAGTTGAATTCAGTGCAAGTTGAGCATACCCCAGTGTTGCCAGGATTGTCCCACTAAGAATCTGGCAATGTAATGCCTATGGTCAGAAAGATGTCCATGGGCATAGTTTAAGATATTCTAAATTATTCAATGAGGTTAATGAAAATCGCCGCAGATAATGCGGCGATTTTTCTCGCGCGTGCTTAACTTTGATTACTAATTCTTTGATGGCCCCTAATATTCGTAAGTCATCTTTCTGGATCAATTTGTTAGCCTAAAGGTTCTAAACTGTGGAAAGTGAAGGTGTGGGATACTAACGGCCATGAAGTCAACTCTTGTAACGTCGAGGTAAGTCCATCCAATTGAAAGTTTGTGCAGATCAAATAACCAAATTAAATTCGCAATCAATTTATTCTGGGGAAATCTATGTCTAAAACAATGTTGGTTCGTATTATTATTGCTGTCTTCATATTGAGCAGCCAGCTAGCGTTTTCTGCACAGACTCCTGAAATTCCCCAATTTAAGCTAGTCAATAAATTTTATGTAGGTGGAGAAGGGAGATGGGACCTACTAACATTTGATACCAAACAACATCGTCTTTTTGTGAGCCGGGCAACACATGTACAAGTTATTGACGCAGACTCCGGAAAAGTAATCGGTGATATTCCTGGTCCAGAGGGTGTACATGGAATCGCACTGGCCGATGAATTTAATGTGGGTTTCACTAGCAACGGGAAAAGTAATTCAGTCACGGTGTTTGATTTGAAGACACTAAACATCATCGAAAATATCAATATCAGTGGCATGAATCCCGATGTGATTATTTATGAACCAAAATCAAAACATATCTTCGCATTTAATGGCCGCTCTACAAATGCCACAGTGATTGATGCTGCAACACGCAAAGAGATTGCCTCAATTAGTTTGCCCGGCAAGCCGGAGCTTGCGGTAAGTAATGAAGCGGGTCAAATCTTTGTGAACATTGAAGATAAAAACGAAATTCTCGTCATAGATAGCAGCACAAATAAAGTAATCAAAACTTACCCTTTAGGTAGTGGTACTGAGCCAACCGGCCTGGCGTTTGATCAAAAGCATCATCGTCTATTTTCGGTATGTTCTAATAACAAAATGGAAATTCTTGATTCTGAAAATGGCAAAATTATTTCAGAGCAAATTATTGGGGATGGCCCGGATTCAGCTGCATTTGATCCAAGCTTGGGAATCGCCTTCAGCTCTAACGGAGATGGATCGTTAACGCTTGTAAAAGAAAATGATACAGATCACTTTTCAGTTATTCAAAATGTGGTTACTCAAAAAGGCGCTCGTACGATGGCTTATGATGCTGACAAACACGTTGCGTATCTTGTGACAGCCTCATTCGGTGAGACACCTCCTGCGACAAAAGAGCAGCCAAAACCCAGACCTGCAATCATGCCAAATAGCTTTGTAGTCTTGGCTGTTGCTTTAGTTCATTAATTGAATAGCGTAATTTTTCACAACCTCGGCGAACTGTTTTTATGAATAATATAAATGACAAATTTACCAAGGTTACGGAAGTTACTTTAGTCTTTTGGATCATAAAAATATTAGCTACCACGCTGGGTGAAACGGGTGGCGATGCCCTATCCATGTCTTTGGAACTGGGTTATCTCGTTAGTACTGGAATCTTTGCCGTGTTATTTGCTGTTGCTGTCATAGTTCAGATACTGACCAAGAAGTTTCATCCATTTGTGTACTGGACAACTATCATAGCGACGACGACAGTGGGCACAACATTGGCCGATTTCGCTGATCGGTCTCTTGGGATCGGATACGCGGGGGGAACCACTATCCTGCTATTGCTATTAACGGCCTCGCTTTTGATCTGGTATCGCGTTCTTGGTTCAGTTGCCGTGGGCACAGTAAGCTCTCCAATATCTGAAGTATTTTATTGGATAACAATTATGTTTTCACAAACGCTGGGGACTGCGTTGGGTGATTGGACTGCCGATACAGCCGGCCTCGGTTATGGAGGAGGCGCTATCGTGTTTGGAACAATGCTGGCAGTCATCGCAGCGGCATATTACCGGGTAAAAATATCCCACACGGTACTATTCTGGGCGGCATTCATTCTTACCCGTCCACTCGGCGCCGTAGTCGGTGACTTGCTCGACAAGCCGATAATGAACGGTGGTTTGGCGATTAGTCGATAATCAGCTACGTTTGGTCTCTTGGCCGTAAAGGTACTTTGCATCTATTTTATGCAGCAAAAACCAGCCAAAGCAGCACAATAAACTTTTACCTTATCACTTAATTATCACCCCTGTTTTATTTCTCTTCTGATTTTTCGTACCAATAGTGGTTGGATATTAGCTTCAAGACAAAGATCTCTATTGTCATCTTGCTGAAACAATTTTGTTCTATTGTGTCCCTGTGGAAAATAAATATTTGACTGACGGAGTTTTAACTCTTGAGCATAAAGGTTCAAGTATTAATCTATTCGCGAAAATGCTTAAAAGCATCGGTGTTTTCAACCAAGTACAACGCGATATTTTTGATTTCGTTTATCGGCAGATCAAAACTGTTGCTCAATATTTATTAGTATTATTTCTTGCAACTTGGGTGGTATTTCTAGGAGCCGGTTTGTGCGCAAGTATATTTGGTGCGAACTTGGAACAGCAAATGTATTCAAGCAGAAACAAAATCGACGCTAACGATTTCATCAGACAGGCATGCCGATCAAGATCTAATGACGGAAAAATTAATGGATTAAACGACAAACTCTTGCCTGATGCAGCGCAATGTTTGGGAAGTGAAGTCGTGGAGTTTTTTAGATAATCTTTGCATCGAGTTTTATTGCAATCCGTTTTTAGAGAACGTCTGCCAGACTGTTTTACTTTCATCGCAGTACAATGTATTCGCGAATTTGTCCCAGTCACCCAAGACCCACCGATCACAAGTGTGTCCGTCAATGTGGTGCAGGTGATGCGCCGGGCGATGAGTGTGACCGTGAATCATCATCGGGTAGTTGTACTCGTGCAGCATGTCATTCACCGCCTGAAGGTTGACATCCATGATGCTCATGGCTTTGTGCTGTTTTTCGGTTTCACTCCTTGCACGTAACTGTTCTATCTGGGCTTTGCGATTAGTCAGTGGTTGAGCAAGGAATTGTTGCTGCCAGATTGTGTTGCGCACTTGCTGGCGAAAAGCCATGTAGGCGGTATCATCGGTGCATAAAGCATCGCCGTGCGTAAGTAAGGTAGGCACGCCATAAAGATCAAGCATAGTCGGGTCGGCGAGCAAAGTAGCATCACAGGCTTTGGCTAATTGCTTATCCATCAGGAAATCTCGATTGCCGTGCATGATAAAGAGTCGAGTTCCCTGCTTGGAAAGTTTATTTAGTGCGCCCGTGATCTCGGCGTGAAAAGCCGAGTGCAGATCATCGTCCCCCGCCCAATATTCGAACAGGTCACCCAGTATATAAAGTGCCTCGGTATCTCGCCCGATCTGCTTAACGAATTGATGAAAAAATTTCGTGGTGTTCGGTGTATCTTCACTCAGGTGAAGGTCGGAGATAAATAAAGTATGTGGCATTGCAAATTAAAACGGCGCTATTTGCGCCGTTCCTTTTGGTTTATTGCGTGACTACTTCCGCTTTAGTGATGATGACGTCCTCGTTTGGAACGTCCTGATGGAAACCTTTGGTGCCGGTTGCTACTTTCTTTATTTTATCGACGACCTCAGTACCTTCAACCACTTTTCCAAATACGCAATAACCCCAACCTTGGCTGTTCTCGCCGGTGAAATTAAGAAAGCTATTATTTTTTATGTTGATAAAAAACTGTGCGGTGGCGGAATGTGGATCACTGGTGCGTGCCATCGCTACAGTATATGCATCGTTGGTTAAACCATTATTGGCTTCATTTTGTATCGCTGCATTGACCGGTTTTTGTTTCATGCCGGGTTCAAATCCACCGCCCTGAATCATGAAGCCATCAATAACGCGATGGAAAACCGTGTTGTCATAAAAGCCGCTGTTGGCATAATCAAGAAAATTCTTGACGGTATTAGGTGCTTTTTCTGCATCCAGTTTTATAGTGATAATACCAAAGTTGGTGTGAAGTTTGACCATGGGAGACTTTCCTTTTTGTGCGGTGGTAGAAGCTGCATGCGCAGGCAAAGCGCACAGGCCGGCGAGCAGTAAAGCGAATAGAGTATTAACGAATTTCATCATGCGGAGCCCTCGTAAACAATTTGCCATTTATCGTTGCGTTTAATCCAATATTGGCGTTTGATCATGCGATTGGAAAGATTGTTGCTATCGTAATCCTGTTCAAAATTAACCACCACCAAGCCGGGTTGACTAGGGTATGGAAAAACGCTCAGCTTGGATATTGATACCTTGATCCACGTTTTTCCCGAGTTAACCAGACGTTTTTGTTCTGAAAAAGCAGCAAGCTTCATTGATCCGGAGTTGAAGTCTTCAGCATAATGAGCCAGATAGGCTTCAGTATCACGGCTCGCCCAATCGTTGCGCCATTTTTCGATTTCGCCCAGCAATGCATTTTTTTCAGAACGATCATTATCATCGCTCCAGTCCATTTGGCTCGTGATGATGACAGGCGTGTGTCCTACTTGCACATGCTTGCCTAGTTGCAACAAATCGTCGTTGGACAGTACGACGCAGCCATTGCTGGCGCGTGGCGGGCGGCTGTAGGTGTCGCTTGGCGTACCATGCAACCAGATGCCGTGCCCATCGCGACCGAGCCGCTTGTCCCACTCGTTGGGGTAGCTCAGGGGATAAGCAACCGATCCATAGAAATCAGTGAGTTTTTCTTTGGGAAGTTTGGCTTTGATAAAGTACACGCCGAGAGGCGTTCTCTGGTCTCCCTCGGATACTTTATCGGCGCCTTTTTTCCCCACGCTGATATAAAAATCAGCCACGTAGTGAGGCTCTCCATTCACATTCTCGTACAAGTACAGCGTGGATTTGCTGGTGTCCACCACGATAGCATATTGTTGTTCGGCATCTAGTTGCCAGAGGTACTTTGGAATTGTGTTGAAAGGTTGCTGTTGCTGTACGCGTTGAAGTCTTGCGCGTGCTTCATCACGCAAATCTTCCATGCGGTCTTTCGGCGCATTGGGCGCATTGCCGAAATCATTTAAAGGTTGTGAGCGTGCCAGCAGCAAATCACCTTTGACTAACTGTGCCAGTTTGAAATTTGGATTGGCTTTGAGCAAAGAATCGACTTCATTTAAAGCCACATCAAGCTTGTTGTTGCCTATCGCTTGCAGGCTGTGAGCAAGCAAGGCTTCCATGTTGCGTGAATCGTTCTCTCCTGCCGACACGGGGGCAGAGCAAAAGAAAGCCAGCAGAAATAGTGAGGAAGTTGCGATGCGCATTAATTACGAACCCGCATGTTCTTCTACGATGAGCCATTTGTCATTGCTCTTCACCAGCAGCAAAGTTTTGCGGGATAAAGTATTCAAATGGCTGGCCTGATAATGCTGCCTGAAGCTGACCGTGGCATGGTTTTCGTCCGTTAACTTTACTTTGGCATCGCTGATTTCAACCTTGATTGATTTTGGCGCGGCAATTCGGTCATGACGCTGTTTTTCCCAGGCATTGCGTTCTTCGCCATCAGGTGTTTTAAATTCCTTGGCATAAAACCCGAGATATGTTTTTGAATCTTTTGACGACCAAGCCTTGGCCCAATTAAGAACAGTTGCCAGCACATCGTCATTTACGTTGTTTGAGGCTGCTATTGTTGTAGCAGCTTTATTTGAATCGGCAGCAACTACGACCGGTTTAGAAGGCGTTGCCACAGTTGAGGAAGCGGGGGCAATGTTATCGGGTATTGTCGCAGTGGTGCCGGATACAACAGCATGTGAAGTTGCAGCGGTTCGATGGTTATTGCTACCAAACAAATCTTTTATCATCTCCAATTTGGTGGCAGTACTGGTGTTACTTTTATCTAACTGTAATGCCCGGTCATAGGCTTGGCTAGCCATTTTTGCATAAATGTCACCCAAATTCTCGTGCGCGGTAGCGTAGCTCGGATGGGTGCGAATTGCTGCTTCCAAGGCGACTTTAGCTTTCTCATACTGGCCTTGACCTGCATACAAGACAGCAAGATTGTTATAGGGTTCGGGCAGATCCGGATAATCTTCGGTGAGCGCTGAAAATATTTTGATCGCATCGGCTGTTTTGCCTTGTTCGGTAAATATCAGCCCTTTCAAAAAGCGCGCCTGCGCGTCTTTGGGTTTAGTAGCTAGAACGGAATCAAGTTTTTCCAATGCCTGCTCTTGCTGTCCCTGTTTGAATAACTTGTTCGCATCCTGAATTTCATCAGCATGTGCGAGATTGAAACTCAATAGCAATGCACTTAGAGCGACAGTTTGGCTAAATCGTTTTATCGTATTCATTGAAATAGTTTTCCAGAAAAAGGCATAAATTCAATTCTCGACGGCATACACCATCGGAAGGGGACGAATTCTACCAAATAAGCGAATATCTTTCACAAGTTATCATCCTAACGGGCATGGCGAGTTTATGGCTCCGTATTTTAGACTTCGGTTTAGCCAGTTTCCCTCACCTGTGCGTGGTAGTTGCCGACTTGTCGGCTCTCCAACCACGGCCTGCCCCTTGCGGGTGCAATCCTCTGGTAAAACAACTATCCATTCGACTAAGCACGATGAAACTGTGCAAGTCGTTGGTTATCCCCAAGGGCGAGGAGGCAATCGAATCGCTAAGCGAGCTTTGAATTAATGCTACAAATGTGTTTTCGGGTAAAATCTGACATCTTCACGTAAAAGGCATGTCACGATCCATGAGTAGCAATACACAAGTTCAACCAGCCCCTGTTTCCAATTTCATCCGCACTATTATTGATGGCGACCTTGCCAGCGGAAAACATAAGAGTATTGTTACCCGTTTTCCGCCTGAACCCAATGGTTACCTGCATGTTGGGCACGCGAAATCAATCTGCCTGAATTTTGGTTTGGCGAAGGATTATAACGGTCTATGCAACCTGCGTTTTGATGATACCAATCCAGAGAAAGAGAGCGAGGAATATGCGCAATCGATTCAAGATGATGTGCGCTGGCTGGGTTTTCAGTGGAATGGCGAAGTACGCTGGGCGTCGGACTATTTTGATGCACTTTATGACTTTGCAGTAGAGCTGATCAATAAAGGCTTGGCTTACGTCGATGATCTCACGCCTGAACAGATGCGCGAATATCGCGGCACGCTGACTCAGGTTGGCAAGAACAGTCCGAACCGTGACCGTTCGCCAGCCGAAAATCTGGATTTGTTTACGCGCATGAAAAATGGTGAATTTCCTGATGGTGCGATGGTGCTACGCGCCAAGATCGACATGACTTCGCCCAACATCAACATGCGCGACCCGGCTATTTACCGCATCCGCCGCGTACATCACATCCGTACCGGCGACAAGTGGTGCATCTACCCGATGTATGATTACACCCATTGCATCTCGGATGCGCTGGAAGGAATCACTCACTCCATTTGCACGCTAGAGTTTGAGGACCATCGTCCGCTTTACGACTGGGTGCTGGATAACATCACGATTCCCTGTCACCCACGCCAATATGAGTTCTCGCGTCTGGAGCTCCACTACACCATCACCAGCAAACGCAAGCTATTGCAACTGGTGAATGAAAAACACGTAAGCGGCTGGGACGACCCGCGTATGCCTACCATCAGCGGCATGCGCAGACGCGGCTACACGCCGGAAGGTATCCGCGAATTCGCCAAACGTATCGGCGTATCCAAGAGTGAAAACACGGTAGATATCGCGGTGATGGAAGGTGCAATACGCGAAGACCTTGAGTTACGCGCACCTCGCGTGATGGCGGTAATTAATCCGCTTAGAGTGACTATTACTAATTTTGAGGGAGCCCAAACGCGCGAAGCCGACTTCCATCCCAATCAACCTGATCTGGGCAAGCGCGTTGTTCCATTCAGCAAATCGCTTTTCATAGAAGCAGATGATTTTGCCGAAGTACCACCACCGGGTTGGAAACGACTCACGCCAGGTGGTGAGATTCGTTTGCGCCATAGCTATGTGATGCGTTGTAACGAAGCCGTGAAAGATGTTTCTGGTAAGGTCATCGAATTGCGTTGCAGCATCGACCACGACACGCTGGGTAAAAATCCCGAAGGGCGCAAAGTCAAAGGAGTTATTCATTTTCTGTCCGTTGAACATGCGCTACCCGCGGAGATCCGGTTGTATGATCGTCTATTTACTGTTCCGGAACCGGACGGTGACAAAGAGGTGGATTTTGCTACTCATCTGAATCCCGCTTCACTCACCGTAGTGCAAGGCTGGGTGGAAAGTTGCGTGAAAGATGCGCCTCCCGAGACGCGTTACCAATTTGAGCGCCTAGGTTATTTTGTGACTGACCGCCGTGACCATCAAGCGGGAGGCAAGCTAGTGTTTAATCGCACGGTGACATTGCGCGATTCCTGGGCGAAAGAGCAAGGCTAAATTCCTGCAATATCCCCCACTTGGCAAAAGGAGGGCTAGGGGGGATTTGATTTAAAGCGAAAGTCAAAAGCTAAATCCCCCCCAGTCCCCTTTGTTAAAGGGGGAAGAACTAACCGAAAATTGACATAATATACAGAAATCTGTATTGCATAAATCATGAAAACTACACTCGATATCAACGATGCTCGGCTTGCCAATGCCAAAACAATGGCGGCGCAGCAACGCACCAGCTTGACGCGACTGATCGAGGAAGGTTTGCAACTCCGTCTGCGGTCTTCCCATCGCGAAGCGAAAATAAGCAAACGCAAGATCCCTGTTTTCAAAGGGCGCGGCGGCATGGTTGCCGGTCTAAACCCATGCAGCAATAAAGCACTGCTGGACGCTGCAGACTAATGATGCCTGACGTCAATGTATTAATTGCGGCTTAGCGCAGTGATCATCCGCATCACAAAATTGCCTATGCGTGGCTGAGTGATGCCGTAGCGACATGTGCAGATGGAGCAACCTTGAGGCTGATGCCAATGGTGGTTGCCAGTTTCTTAAGGCTAGTCACCAATGCAAAAATATTTGTCCATCCAACACCGGTGGACGACGCGGTGAAATTTCTGGATGCGCTCTTTTCAGTGCCGGGCGTTGAAATGCCTTATCTGGGCTCGGAGTGGGCGATCATGCGACAGCTTTGCCTGGAGAAGGACATGTCCGCCAACGAAATTCCTGACGCTTGGCTAGCGGCGGCAGTTATTCAAATGGGTGAACACTTGGTTACCTTCGACAACGACTTCAAGAAACTTTTAAAACGTACTCAAGTGACTTTGCTCGTTAATGAATAAAGATTCGTTTGTGTCTGGATTGAGAGAGGACGTTCACAACGCAATGATCGAGGGACGTGTGTCGGCCACTTGCCTCTCATGAAAGTCTTCTATTAGGCAACCAATGTGTCATGACAAAGCGAAAGCATTTAGGTTTTTGTTTTGGGTTTCTGTCAGATGTTCGATGAGGCCTTCCTTGAAAATGGCTTGGTGAATCAAGTTTAAAAACAGTTCTTGTTCTGATTCTGGAATGTGCCAACATCCCCCGAAAGAGCCATCACGA
>CAIRAO010000417.1 GCA_903876625.1 uncultured Gallionellaceae bacterium
ATCTAACTTCACAGACACACTATACAACAAATACATCATTGCCTCTCCAAATTACAACTGCGGTGAGGGAAGCGTAACAACCAGTGGCGGAAAATCAAACAATATTTCTCCTACTGAAAGAGTCTCTTATAAACTTCAAAGTAACGTTACACTTGATTCGCAACTTGGGTTGAATTGGTCCAAGACGTCTTCAGCGGCCTTGCAAAACTCAACCAATTCTTTCCAGGATTTTTTATCTTTCGGTTTTCGATTAGATTTTTGATCAAGTGGCGTATCAGTCGTTCGATCAATCTACAGGCATTCCAAATATGAGTTGGACGAAGCATACTATTCTTGGGAATCTTTGCCTTGCATTTGTTTGTGTGTTGGCAATGTCTCTAGTTGGTTGCAGCGGAGGAGGCGGAGGAAGCCCCCCCCCTAAGCTGACCAGTTTCATCGTTTCTCCAACTAATGTTTCTCTTGCGGCAAATACAACAGCTAACCTGATCGCTACAGGAACCTATTCTGACGGTAAAACCTCCGTGATTACGACTCAGGTTACGTGGACATCGGCTGCTTCCGGCGTGGCGTCTGTGGGTGTCAATTCAGGGTTGGTGACGGCAGGTAGTGCCTCTGGCAAGACAACCATTACTGCAACATTGAATGGGTTTGCAGACCAACTTGTCAATATTACAGTTACAGCTTTCGGGGGAATTGTAATTACCAGCAACACACTTGCGGATGCTCGCTTTGACCACACTGCTGCATTACTAAGCACTGGACCTAGCACAGGAAAAGTAATGGTTGTAGGTGGTTATAATGATAATGGCGCATTAGGTACCACCGGGATTTTTGACCCAAATGCAACTAATCCCTGGACCCCAGGTGCAGACTTAAATTTTCCTCGTGGAGACCATACTTCAGTGACGCTTAATGATGGTCGCGTGCTCATTACAGGAGGAACTGACTCGGTTTACACTTTACTTGCAAGCACGGAGATTTATGACCCTGCTGCAACGACATCCTCATGGATGCTGACGGGTAATTTGAATAGCGCTCGTGCTTATAACGCAATCGTGCTGCTTGGTGATGGCAAGAAGGTATTAGTGGCGGGTGGTGATACCAATGCGGGTACCACGAATTCAGCAGAAGTATTTGACCCGGATGCAGGAACTTGGACGCCTATATTACCAATGGCTGTATCCCGAAACTCTGCGACAGCTACTTTGTTACCCAATAACAAAGTGTTAGTGACTGGAGGATTTGATGCCAATGGGGTGGTTCTGCCTTCATGTGAATTATATGATCCGGCAACGGGACAATGGTCATTAACGGGTAGCTTAATTGACGCGCGCTTTTCCCATACCGCCATTTTATTGCCTACAGGCCCAAACGCAGGAAAAGTACTGGTGGTTGGAGGCGCCGGTATAACAGCAAACCTGGCTTCAGCTGAGTTGTATGACCCGGCAACAGGCACATGGGCCCCAACCGGCGCGCTTGCGGCCGCGCGGTATATTCATACCGCAACATTACTTACGGCGCCAACGGGCCCGAACTATGGAAAGATACTGGTTGTAGGGGGCCTGGATGATTATGGGAATCCACTTATGAGCACTGAGTTATATAACCCAACGCTTGGCACATGGATAGCAACCAGTAATCTGGCAGTGGCGCGTGATAACTTCACGTCAACCTATATACCTGATACTGATTCAACGCATCCGGATGGCAAAGTGCTATCTGTGGGAGGAAACGGGCCTGCCAGTATTGTTATAAACAGTTCTGAGTTGTATTGGTAATGTAACCGCGGTTAGTATGTGGCAGTTTGTAAAATTCAATTGTAAAACAGTCAAATGATATCAATTGAGGGTTAGAGCAATCAAATTACAAAATAATATTGAGTTACTTAATCAGGAAGTGAAGACTTGAATGCCCGGGAAATTATTTAAGGAATGTTTTTATGATTACTAAATATAAAATTTTTAAATCTACTGCTTTTCTTGGAATAGGGGTGGTTTTTCTGCTATCAAGTTTTCCGGCCTCGGCGAATACTTATTTGACTGAAGGCCTTGGATTCTCAAACGTTGGCTCGTTTATGGGTAGCATTGGGGTTGGGTACAAGTTCGATGATTGGTTTCGATTGGAAGCTGACTACCGCACATTTCGCAGAACGTCAGAGTGGGGTGCTACTCAATCTGTGGGTCCTCTTGCAAATACGAATCAATGTTCAAACTCAAGCTGGTCGTTATGCCATGATGAGCAAGTTAAATATGATGTAAAAACTTCAGGAAACGCATTGTCAGCGGTATTTACGACAAAGAACCCAAACGCTTTTGCATATTTGCGCGTTGGTATCATGTTTAGAACGGATGAAACTATAACCTATCCGATCAATGTTTATAATTCAGTAAACAGCACATATACCAATGCCGGCTCACAGACAACTTCTAGCAGGACTGCGCAAAAAATAATTGGTATCGGCATAAGCGGGAATGGCTTCTTTGTTGAAATTACGGGTTACAGCTCGTATCCTGGCTTATACATGGATCATGACTTTTTCTCGACAGCAATAGGTTATCGGTTAGATTTATAATTAATATTTTTGTTCTTGCGATTGTAAATCAGGAAGACCGGATATTGAAATATTTCGAATAACAGGAATCCAGGGTGCATACTAAAACAACAGGTAACCTGAGCGAAATGGAGGCCGCACTTGGTTTTACCAAGAGCCTCAACCATCTGACCAACAAGATTCACTCTACCCATAATATCGATGAAATCATGCTCGATGTGAGCGTGGATATTTGTAATCTTTTCAATGCGGATAGACTGACCATTTATATCGTCTCCGATGATAAAGCCGCGTTGGTATCCAAGGTCAAAACCGGGTTGAACGCCTTCAAGAATTTGAAGTTGCCGATCGCCGAACAAAGTATCGCCGGCTATGTCGCACTGAACAAAAAAATGCTCAACCTCAAAGATGTTTACGATGAGCTAGAGCTTGCTTCATATAGTAAAAATCTGCGCTTCATGAAAGATGTGGATCAACGCACTGCTTACCGTACCAAGCAAATGATGGTCGTGCCCGTTGTTGACACAGAAACGGCAGATTTGGTTGGCGTGGTTCAACTGATTAACAATAAGGCTAACCAACCATTCTCACCCATGTTGATTGAGGGTGCGCAAGAGTTAGCGGAGACTTTGGCCGTTGCTTTTGCGCAGCGACAACAAAAGAGTTTGGTTAAATCCAAATACGACTATCTGGTTGTCGACGGGGTTATCTCCGCCGCCGAATTTGAAATGGCGAGTCGTTTGGCGCGCAGGCAGGGTGGTAGTCTCGAAGATATATTGTTGGATGAAATCCAAATTAACACCGGTCTATTGGGTAAAGCACTGGCTACTTTTTTCGGAGTGCCCTACGAGCCTTATAAAACGGATCGAATCCGACCCGTTGAGTACATCAAAAAGCTTCCGAAGGATTTTCTGGAAAACAACCATTGGGTTCCATTGGAAGAGATTAAAGATGGAATTTTGATTCTGACGACAGACCCGGAGCGTGTTACAGCGAAAGTGGTCAATTCTGTATTGAATACCAGAACCAAATTATTATTCTGCGTATGTACCAATCGTGAATTTAAACAAACGCTGGATAAGTTTTACGATTCTGAGGGCGACATTTTGCCTCCGGAACCAATGGATGATTTGTCCAATGATTCTGAAGGGCAAGAGGGTGAAGCTCAACTTAAACCTGAAGATGAAAATGAACTGGTTAAATTGGTTAACCGGATCATCGTGGATGCTCACAGCAAAGGTGTGTCAGATATTCACATCGAGCCATTGCCGGGTAAAGCAAAGACTGGCATACGTTTTCGCAAAGATGGTTCGCTGTTGAATTATCTTGAGGTGCCCTATCACTACCGTGATGCAATGGTCGCGCGTATCAAGATCATGTGCGATCTGGATATTTCAGAAAAGCGCAAACCTCAGGACGGCAAGATAAAGTTCAAAAAACATTATCCGGCGTTGGATATCGAGTTGCGTGTTGCGACTATTCCCTCGCAAGGCGGCGTTGAAAATGTCGTGATGCGTATTCTCGCGTCAGGCGAGCCGATTCCACTGGACAAGATGGGTTTTTCAGAGCGCAATTTGGAACTGCTAAAAAATGCGATCACGAAACCTTACGGTTTGTTTTTTGTTTGCGGCCCGACTGGTTCCGGTAAAACCACCACGCTGCATTCGATACTGAAACATATCAATAC